>NZ_WSEL01000005.1 GCF_009758015.1 Ramlibacter pinisoli | reverse complement strand
CCTTCTTCCATGGCGATCGGGGCGATCAGCTTGACGGTGATCGACACGTTGTCGCCCGGCATCACCATCTCCTTGTCCTTGGGCAGCTCGATGGCGCCGGTCACGTCCGTGGTGCGGAAGTAGAACTGGGGACGGTAGTTGTTGAAGAACGGCGTGTGGCGGCCGCCCTCGTCCTTGCTCAGCACGTAGATCTCGGCCGTGAAGTGCGTGTGCGGCTTGACCGAACCCGGCTTGCACAGCACCTGGCCGCGCTCGACGTCCTCGCGCTTGGTGCCGCGCAGCAGGATGCCCACGTTGTCGCCGGCCTGGCCCTGGTCGAGCAGCTTGCGGAACATCTCCACGCCCGTGCAGGTGGTCTTCTGCGTGGCCTTGATGCCCACGATCTCGATTTCCTCGCCGACCTTGATGATCCCGCGCTCGACCCGGCCGGTGACCACCGTGCCGCGGCCGGAGATGGAGAACACGTCTTCCACCGGCATCAGGAACGCACCGTCCACCGCGCGCTGCGGGGTCGGGAAGTAGGTGTCCATCGCGTCGGCCAGCTTCATGATGGCCTTCTCGCCCAGGTCGCCCTTGTCGCCTTCGAGCGCCAGCTTGGCCGAGCCGTGGATGATCGGGGTGTCGTCGCCGGGGAAGTCGTACTTGGTCAGCAGCTCGCGCACTTCCATCTCGACCAGCTCGAGCAGCTCGGCGTCGTCGACCATGTCGCACTTGTTCAGGAACACGATGATGTGCGGCACGCCCACCTGGCGCGCCAGCAGGATGTGCTCGCGCGTCTGGGGCATCGGGCCGTCGGCGGCCGAGCACACCAGGATGGCGCCGTCCATCTGGGCGGCACCGGTGATCATGTTCTTGACGTAGTCGGCGTGGCCCGGGCAGTCCACGTGGGCGTAGTGGCGGTTGGCCGTCTCGTACTCGACGTGCGCGGTGTTGATCGTGATGCCGCGCGCTTTTTCTTCCGGAGC
>NZ_WSEL01000004.1 GCF_009758015.1 Ramlibacter pinisoli | reverse complement strand
TGGTCGTGATGCTGGCAGTGCCCGTGGACGCGTTGATGACCACCGCGCCACCGCCGCTGGCGTCACGGTCGGCGTTCAGGTCCACGTTCAGCGCCCCGGCACCGCCGGCCGCGACGGCCACGGAGCCGGTCGTGCCGTTCACCAGCACATCGCGATCGGCCCGCAGCGTCAGCGTGCGCGCTGCGGCGTTGGTGACGGTGATGTTCTGGTTGACCGTCAGATCGGCATTGACGCCCGTAGCCGCCAGCGTCACGTTGCCGCCTGCGGCGATGCCGGTGGTGGTGTCCACCGAGCCGACCGTCAGGCTGCCGTTGTTGGTCAGAGCCAGGTCGCCCCCGACGTTGGCGCCCACGGTGTTGAACGTGTTCGCGACGTGGGTCAGAGTGGCCGACGTGCCGGCAGTCACCGACAGGGCCGACGCGCTGATGGCCACCGCCTGCGAGATGGAGGAACCGGCGGTCAGGGACAGGATCCCACCGACCCCCGTGGCGGTCACGCCGGCGTTCAGGGCAATCGCATTGTCGGTGGAGGTCAGCGCCACATTGGTGCCGCTGACGTTGGCACCGACCGCCAGCGCACCGCCGGCCGTCGTGACCGTCACGTTACCCGAGCCGCCGGCCACCGCACCGTTGATTGCCAGGCCACCGTTCGCGTCATTGACGACGACGCCGCCGGTGGAACTGAAAGCGCCCAGGTTGACCAGCGCGTTCGCCTTGTCGAGGCTGACCGAGCCACCTGCCGAGCCCGTGAGCGTGGTCGCGTTCACGATGCCGCCGTTCTGGGTGATCTGGTCCGCCGAATTCAGCGTCAGGGTACCCGTGTTCGCGTTGACGTTGGCGCCCAGGTTGATGTCGTTGCCCGTCCCCGTGGACGCCAGCGTGACGCCCTGGCCGTTGACATAGCCATTGACGTCGAGGTTGCCGTCGGCGGAGCTGATGCTGACGGAGCCCGGGGCGCTCACCGTGCCCGAGATGTTCAGGCCGCCGGTGACGTCCTTGAAGCTGACGTTGCCGACCGTGGTGGACACCGAGCCGAGGTTGTCGACGTCGTTGTTGCTATTCAGCGTGACGTTGCCGGCAGCGGTCACGTTGAGCGTCCCCCCGTTGATGACACCGGCCGCGGTCTGCGAGATCGCCCCGCCGGCGTTCAGCGTGATCGAGCCATTGGCACCGACGCCATCGGTGGTAGTCACTGCGTCGCCGTTGGTGGCCACCGAGTTGACCGAACCGATCGACAGCGGCGTCGCGCCCTGGTTGTAGGTCAGTTGCGACCCCGGCGCAGGCAGATACGCCGCCAGGGTATTGACCGAACTATTGGGGGCGAAGAACGCATTGGTCGCGGTCGTCCCCGTGGCATCGCCCAGCACCCGCAGGCCATCGGCCTGCACCGTGCTGGCCCCGACCACGGAGATGTTGCCGCCGCCCACTGCGTTCATGGTCACCGTGCCGCCGGTCATGGCGGCGCGCACCGCGGCCTGGCCCAGGTTGATGCCGGTACCGCCGTTCGCCTGCACCAGCACGGACTGCGTGTTGGTGCCGCCGATCGTGTTGGGGGCCAAACCGAAGGCCACGACGCCCGAAGACCGGGAACCGCTGCTGTCCGCGCCGCCCTCGCCGACGATGACCACGCGGCCGGCCCCGGACGTGCCCACCGTCGAAGTGGCGCTTGCAACGGCGTTGCCAACGAAGACGCCGCTGCGTGCCTCGCTCGCCTGCACGTTCGTGTTGTTGCCACCGGTGCCGACGATGGTGACCGTGCCCGTGTCGGTGGTCACCGTGCCGGCTCCCGTTCCGCTGCCGACCTGCGCGCCGGCGGTGCTGGAATTGACGTTGGACGTGTTCCCCCCGGTACCGGTGATGGTGATCGCCCCGCCGTTGACGGCCTGGACGACCGATCCGCCGGCATTGCTGCCGCCGCCGATGAACACACCCTGGGCGTTGCCGCCGTTCGTGCCTGCGCCGCCAGTACCGGTGACGCTGATGCCGCCACTGCCCGCCTTGACGGTCGAGCCCGTGGTGGCGTGCGTGATCGTGATGCCTGTGGCGTTGCCGGTGCCGCCTCCGGTGATGGAGCCGGCCTGGCCGACCAGCGTGATGCTGCCGGTGCCGGCCGAGGTGTCGATCCTGCCGTCCTGCACCACGATGCCGAAGGAGCCGCCGTTCAGGCCGGCACCCGTCTCGCCGGCGCGGTTGCCCCCGACGCCATCCACCAGCACGTTGCCGCCATTGGTAGTGATGGACCCGACCACCACCACCCCGGCATGGGCGTTGGTCACGCCGCTGGTACCGTCGAAGCCATGGCCCGCAATCGACACACTACCCGAGCCGGTGTTGATGCTGCTGCCGCTCTGGACGACCACGCCGACGCGGCGCGTGGCGCTGTAGCCGCTGGCACGGTCGGTAGCAAGCGTGCCGCCGTGCGCCGTGAGGGAGCCGCCGTTGGTGGTGATCGCAGTCGTGCCCGCGGCCGCGGAGTTGATGACCACGGCGCCGGTGGCGTTGGCATCGCGGTCAGAGTTGAGGTCCACGTTCAGCGCGCCGGCGCCGCCCGCGGAGATGGTGACGGCCCCGCTGGTGCTGTTGGTCAGCACGTCGCGATCGGCCCGCAGCGCCAGCGTCTTCGCCGCGGCGCTGTTGACCGTGATGTTCTGGTTGACCGTCAGGTCGGCGTTGGCACCGGTGGCGGCCAGCGTCACATTTCCGCCTGCAACGATGCCGGCGGTGGTCCCGACCGAGCCGACCGTCAGGCTGCCGCTGTTGGTCATGGTCAGGTCGCCGCCGACGCTGGCGCCCACGGTGTTGAAGGAGTTCGCGACGTGGCTCAGGTTGACCGACGTGCCCGCGGTCACCGACAGAGCCGAGGCGCTGACGGCCACCGCCTGCGAGATGGAGGAGCCAGCGGTCAGGGAGAGGGTCCCCCCGATCCCCGTGGCGGCCACGCCGGCGTTCAGCGCAATGGCGTTGTCGGTGGAGGTCAGCGCCACGTTGGCACCGTTGATGTTGCCACCGACCGCCAGCGCGCCGCCGGCCGTCGTGATCGCGACCGTGCCGGTGGCATCCGAGATCGCACCGTTGATCGCCAGGCCACCGTTCGCGTCATTGACGAAGACGCCGCCGGCGGAACTGAAAGCGCCCAGGTTGACCAGCGCGTTCGCCTTGTCGAGGCTGACCGAGCCGCCCGCGGTGCCCGTGAGCGTGGTCGCGTTGACGATGCCGCCGTTCTGCGTGATCTGGTCCGCCGAGTTCAGCGTCAGGGTGCCCGTGTTTGCGTTGACGTCGGCCCCGAGGTTGATGTCGTTGCCCGTCCCCGTGGCCGCCAGCGTGACGCCCACGCCGCTGACGTAGCCATTGACGTTGAGGCTGCCGTCGGCCGAGCTGATGCTGACGGTCCCCGGCGCCGACACCGTGCCGGTGACGTTCAGGCCGCCGGTGGCGTCCTTGAAGGTGAAATTGCCCGCCGACGTCGAGGACGTGCCGAGGTTGTCGACGTCGTTGGCCTGGTTCAAGTTCACGGTGCCGCCAGCGGTCACCTGGAGCGTCGTTCCGTTGATAGCGCCCGCCGCGGTCTGCGAGATTGCCCCCCCGGTGGTCAGCGTGATCGAGCCATCGGCACCCACGCCGTCGGTGGTGGTCGCCGCAGTTCCGTTCGTGGCCACCGAGGTGACAGAGCCTATCGTCAGCGGCGTGGCGCCCTGGTTGAAGTTCAGCTGCGAACCCGGTGCCGGCAAGTACGCGGCCAGCGTGTTGACCGAGTTGTTGGAGAGGAGCCTCGCGTTGGTCGCGTTCGTTGCCGTTGCATCGCCCAGCACCCGCAGGCCGTCGGCCTGAAGCGAACTGGTGTTGAGCGCAAAGATGTCGCCGCCGCCCATGGCGTTGGCCGTGATCGTGCCGCCGGTCATCGACGCGCTGACGTTGGTCTGGTTCAGGTGCACGCCGGTGCCGCCGTCGGCCTGCAGCAGCACCGATTGCGCGTTCGCGCCACCGATGGTGTTGTTGGTGCCCGAGGCGCTGAAGCCCATGATGCCGGCGGACCTGGCGCCGCCGCTGTCGGCGCCGCCCTGGCCCACCAGGGCCACCTTGCCGGCGCCCGTGGTGCCCACCGTCGAGCCGTTGATTACCCCGATACCGGCACGGTTGTCGTTCACCGCCACGCCGGTCAGCGCGCCGCCCGTGCCCTTGATCGTGATGGTGCCGGTGTCGGTGCGCACGGTGC
>NZ_WSEL01000002.1:42810-248893 GCF_009758015.1 Ramlibacter pinisoli | reverse complement strand
ATGAACAGGATGGTGGCGCCGATGTAGGAAATGGTGGCGAGGCTGGAGGACATGTGCTTCGCCTTCGTTTACTTGCGGAACATCGCCAGCATGCGTCGCGTCACCGCGAAGCCGCCGAACATGTTGACGGCCGTCAGGGCGAGCCCGAACACCGCCAGGCCCAGGATCAGCTGGGCGGGCCGGCTGGCGCCGGCTCCGCCGACGGGCGGCGCCACCTGCACCAGCGCGCCGATCGCGATGATCGAGGAGATCGCGTTGGTCACGCTCATCAGCGGCGTGTGCAGCGACGGCGTCACGTTCCAGATCACCATGTAGCCGACGAAGCAGGCCAGCACGAACACGGTGAAGTGGGCCAGGAACGACGCCGGCGCGTACAGGCCGACCAGCAGGAACAGCAGCGCCCCGACGCCGAAGGTGATGGCCAGCGACTGGGCCGACATCGGCTCGCCGGGCCCGTGGCCCTTCGGCGCGGGAGGCATCGCGGCGGCCGGCTTCTGCGGCGCGACGGCCGGCGCCTTCGGCGGCGGCGCGGGCCAGGTGACCGCACCGTCCTTGATCACGGTCAGGCCGCGGATCGCCTCATCATCCATGTTGACGACGGCGACGCCGTCCTTGGCCTTGCACAGCTCCTCGGCCAGCCGCTGCAGGTTGGTCGAATACAGCGTGGAGGACTGCTTGGCCAGGCGGCTGGCCAGGTCGGTGTAGCCGACGATGGTGACGCCATGCCGGACGACGGCCTCACCCGGCACGGTGAGCTCGCAGTTGCCGCCCTGCTCGGCCGCCATGTCGACGATGACGCTGCCCGGCTGCATGGTCTGCACCATGTCGGCGGTGATCAGCTTGGGGGCCGGCTTGCCCGGGATCAGGGCGGTGGTGATGATGATGTCGGCTTCCCGCGCCTGCTGCGCGTACATCGCGCGCTGCGCCTGCTGGAAGCCTTCGCTCATCACCTTGGCGTAGCCGCCGCCGCCCGAGCCCTCTTCCTCGTAGTCGACCTTGACGAACTCGCCGCCGAGCGACTTCACCTGGTCGGCGACTTCGGCCCGGGTGTCGTTGGCGCGCACGATGGCGCCCAGGTTGGCCGCGGTGCCGATGGCGGCGAGGCCGGCGACACCGGCGCCGGCGATGAACACCTTGGCCGGCGGCACCTTGCCGGCGGCCGTGACCTGGCCGTTGAAGAAGCGGCCGAAGGCGTTGGCCGCCTCGATCACCGCCCGGTAGCCGCTGATGCCGGCCATCGAGGTCAGCGCATCCATCTTCTGCGCCCGCGACAGCTGCCGCGGCAGCGCGTCGATGGCCAGGACCGTGGCCCGGCGCGCGGCCAGCTGCTGCATCAGCTCGGGGTTCTGCGCCGGCCACACGAAGCCGACCAGCATGCCGCCCTCGCGCAGCAGGCCGACCTCCTCCACGGTCGGCGGGCGCACCTTGAACACGATGTCGGAGCCGCTCCACAGCGCGGCGGCGTCCGGCACGATCTGGGCGCCGGCGGCGCGATAGGCGTCGTCAGGAAAATTCGCGGCATCGCCGGCGCCGCTCTGCACGGCGACGGAAAAACCGAGCTTGACGAGCTTCTCCACCACGGCGGGGACGGTGGCGACGCGCTTTTCACCGGGCGCGGTCTCGGCCGGCACGCCTATCTGCATGGGAAGTCTCCTGGCGGGAAATGAGGTTGTCAGGGTTTGGTCAAGCTTACCTGAACTCAGCCTGAACTCAGCCGCAGATCCAACTGGAAATGCGGCTGCTCGGCCCTATCTTCCTCGCCCCCTTCCTGCAAGACCAGCTTCATGGCGTTATTCATCGTCTCGGGCCTGTTGCATCTGCTCATCGGCATGCGCCTGGTCCCGGCCCTGCCGATGCTGGCCGCGGTCGCCCTCGGGCTGTGGCTGGCCCTGTCCACCGCGCTGGTCCCGCTCGGCCTGACGGCGCGCCGCTGGGCCCGGCCGCCGGCCGCCGACCGGCTCGCCGCCGCCGGCCTGTTCGCGCTCGGGCTGTTCTCCACGCTGCTGGTGCTGACGCTGGCGCGCGACCTGGTGCTGCTGGGTGCACACCTGCTCGATGCCGGGCCGGCGGCGCTGGATCGCCGCAGCGCGCAGCTGGTGCCGCTGCTGGCGCTGCTGCTCACGCTGGTGGGCCTGCTCAACACGCGGCGCACGGCGCGCATCAAGCACGTCGACGTCCCGATCGCCAACCTGCCGGCCGCGCTGCACGGCTTCACCATCGCGCAGATCAGCGACCTGCACGTGGGCCCGACCATCCGCGCCGCGTACGTGCAGCGCATCGTCGACCGGGTCAACGGCCTGGAGGCCGATGCGGTGGCGATCACCGGCGACATCGTCGACGGCCCGGTGCCGGAACTGCGGCCGCACGTCGCGCCGCTGGCCGGGCTGCGCGCCCGCCACGGCAGCTTCTTCGTCACCGGCAACCACGAGTACTACGCCGGCGCCGGCCCCTGGGTGGCCGAGGTGCAGCGGCTGGGCATCCGGGTGCTGATGAACGAGCACGTGGTGATCGAACGCGACGGTGCCTCACTGGTGCTGGCCGGCGTGGCCGACTACAGCGCGCATCGCTTCGACGAGGCCCATCGCAGCGACCCCACGGCCGCGCTGGCCGGCGCTCCCGCCGGGGCCGGGGCCCGTGTGCTGCTGGCCCACCAGCCGCGCAGCGCCACCGCGGCGGCCGCGGCCGGGTTCGACCTGCAGATCTCCGGCCACACCCACGGCGGCCAGTTCTTCCCCTGGATCTTCTTCGTGCGTCTGCAGCAGCCGTTCACGGCCGGGCTGCACCGGCTGGACCGGCTCTGGGTCTACGTCAGCCGCGGCACCGGTTACTGGGGCCCGCCCAAACGGCTGGCCGCGCCGTCCGAAATCACGCGGCTGAGGCTGGTGGCTGCCTGAGCGGTCCACTCAGCTGGGCTGGTGCGAGTCCTACAAGGACGTGAGGTCGTGTCCGACGTGGATGAGTTTCCCCGGGGTCAAAAACTGCCCGGATGCCACGCCCAGCCTTTGTCTCACTCCCACTCACCGGTGCCAGCGCCGCCGGTGTCTGCTACCTCGGCGCAGCGCGTGCACGCCGCAAATTCGAGCTCTATTACCCCGACGGATTCGCGGACGAGACCTACCTGATCGCCGAGCGCTCCACCAAGGAGCGCGCCCATGTCGAATGGCAGGCCGAGCTCGGCCCGGCCGAATTCCGCAAGCTGCTGGCGCGCGGCGAGTTTCGCCAGATCGCCGACATCGCGATCCGCATCGAGTCGCGCACCAACCTGCTGTTCTCGTTCGAGAAGATGGCCCTGCGCGACGCGCTGCGCACGCCGGCCGGAGCGCGCCTGTTCGCCCACGAGCTGTACGCCTTCCTGCACGGGCGCGGCGCGCCGCAGCGCCGCTTCCAGGACTGGGTGCAGGCGGTTAAGGACCTGCCGCAACCGCGCGGCAAGGTGCTCACCTGGCCGGTGGTCACGGTGTTCGGCTTCCTGGCCCGCCCCGACCGCCACCTGTTCCTCAAGCCGCGCGTCACCCGCCGCGCGGCGCGCGCCTACGGCTACGACTTCGGCTACGGCTCGGAGCCGTCCTGGCCGGTCTACCACGGCCTGTTGACTTTCGGGGCCATCATCCGCCGCGACCTCGACCGCCGGCCCGGCCTGCGGGCGCGCGACATGATCGACGTGCAGTCCTTCATCTGGGTCCAGGGGGCCGACGAATACGACGCCTGACGCGCCGGTGCGGGCGCCGGGCCCGCCGGTGGCCGACCGCGCAGCGCCGCTGCGTCGGCCCACGGCGCGCGCCGGCGCCACCATAATCCGCGCCCATGGGAGCCATCGAACCGCGCTGGAAACCCAGCGTCACCGTGGCGGCCGTGGTCGAGCGCGACGGCCGCTTCCTGCTGGTCGAGGAAGAGACCAGCGAGGGACTCAAGCTGAACAACCCCGCCGGCCACCTCGACCCGGGCGAGTCGCCGGTCCAGGGCTGCGCCCGCGAGACGCTGGAGGAGACCGCCTACCCCTTCGAGCCCACCGCCTTGGTCGGGGTCTACCTCTCGCGCGCCCGCAAGCCGGCCACCGGCGAGGACTTCACCTACCTGCGGTTCGCCTTCTGCGGCCGGGTGGGCGAGCCCGAGCCCGGGCGGGCCCTGGACAGCGGCATCGTGCGCGCGCTCTGGCTGACGCCGCAGGAGGTGCGGGCCTCGCGCGCGCGGCACCGCAGCCCGCTGCTGGTGCGCTGCATGGAGGACTACCTGGCCGGGGTGCGCTACCCGCTGTCGGTGGTCAGCACCGACCCGAGCGTGTTCGGCCTGCCCTGATCAGTCGGCCTTGATCTGGGCGCGGCGCACGATGTCGCTCCAGATCTTCTGCTCGCTGGCGATGAAGGCGGCGAACTCCGACGCCGGGCCGCCGCCGCCGACCGCGTTGTCGGTGGCGAAGCGTTCGGTCACGGCGCTGGAGCGCAGCGCCTTGTACGACTCCTCCTGGAGCCGCTTGACGATCTCGGGCGGGGTGCCGGCCGGCGCCAGCATGCCGTACCACTGCGAGGTCTCGAAGTCCTTGTAGCCCATCTCGTGCACCGTCGGCACCTCGGGCAGCACGGCAATGCGATCGTGGGTGCCGACCGCGATCGCGCGCAGCTTGCCGGACCGGATGTGGGCGCCCAGCGCCGGCATGCCGGCCGACGAGGCCTGGGTGCGGCCGGCCAGCAGGTCGGTGAGCTGGGGCCCGGTGCCGCGGTACGGGATGTGGGTCATGAACATGCCCGTCACCAGCTTCAGGTACTCCATCGCCAGGTGGCCGGCGCTGGCGTTGCCGGCCGAGCCGTAGCTGAGCTTGCCGGGGTTCTTCTTCGCGTAGGCGACGAATTCGCGGAAGTTCTTGGCCGGCACGTCCGGGTGGATGACGAACACGTTGGGCACCTTGGCCAGCAGCGTCACCGGCACGAAGTCCTTGTTCACGTCGTAGGGCTGGTTGGCCAGCATGTACGGATTGACCGCCAGCGTGCCGACATGGCCCAGGATGACCGTGTGGCCGTCCGGCGCCGCCTTGGCCGCTTCGGCCATCGCCACCACCCCGGCCCCGCCCGGCTTGTTCTCCACGAACACGCTCTGCCCGAGCTGCTTGGTGAGCTCGGCGGCGACCGAGCGGGCCACGATCTCCGAGGTGCCGCCGGGGGCGAACGGCACCAGGAAGCGGACCGGCTTGGACGGCCAGGCCGGCTGCGCGCGCAGCGCGGGCAGCGCGAGCGCGGCGGCGGCGCCGGCCACCAGGCGGCGGCGGGTCAGGGGGTGCTGCAAGGCTGGAATCATGCGTTGTCTCCTGGGCGCGAGCTTAGGGGGCGCACGTTGGCATGCCTACCGGCGCAAACCCCGAGCCGGCCCGCCGCGGCGCCGTCCCCACGGACCATCGGGCTGCTGTCCCGCTGGGATAATCCGGGCCATGGACGGCAGCAAGCGGGTGGTGGTGGGACTGAGCGGGGGCGTGGACTCCGCGGTCAGCGCCTGGCTGCTCAAGCGCGAAGGCTGGGACGTCGTCGGCATCTTCATGAAGAACTGGGAAGACGATGACGACGACGAGTACTGCTCGTCGCGCCAGGACTTCATCGACGCCGCCAGCGTGGCCGACGTCATCGGCATCCCGATCGAGCACGTCAACTTCGCCACCGAGTACAAGGACCGCGTGTTCGCCGAGTTCCTGCGCGAATACCAGGCCGGCCGCACGCCCAATCCCGACGTGCTGTGCAACGCCGAGATCAAGTTCAAGGCCTTCCTCGACCACGCCATGCGGCTGGGAGCGGCCAAGATCGCCACCGGCCACTATGCGCGGGTGCGCGAGCGCGGCGGCCGCTTCGAGCTGCTCAAGGGCCTGGACGAGACCAAGGACCAGAGCTACTTCCTGCACCGGCTGTCGCAGGACCAGCTGGCCAAGGCGCTGTTCCCGGTCGGCGAACTGCGCAAGACCGAGGTGCGGCGCCTGGCGGCCGAGATCGGGCTGCCGAACGCGGCCAAGAAGGACTCCACCGGCATCTGCTTCATCGGCGAGCGGCCGTTCCGGGAGTTCCTCAACCGCTACATCCAGAAGGAACCCGGCCCCATCAAGGATGCGCACGGCCGCGTGATCGGCCAGCACCAGGGCCTGTCGTTCTACACCCTGGGCCAGCGCCAGGGGCTGGGCATCGGCGGCCTCAAGGCCCGCGGCGCCCAGCGCGGCGGCGGCGAGCACGCGCCCTGGTTCGTGGCCCGCAAGGACCTGGACGCCAACACCCTGTGGGTGGTGCAGGGCCACGACCATCCCTGGCTGCAGTCGCTGGCGCTGGACGCGGCCGATGCCAGCTGGATCGCCGGCGTGGCGCCGCCGGCCCGCGACTACGGCTCCAAGACCCGCTACCGCCAGGCCGACGCGCCCTGCCGGCTGGCGGCCGGCGCCAACGGCGCCTTCCACCTGGCGTTCGCGCAGCCGCAGTGGGCCGTGACGCCGGGCCAGTCGGCCGTGCTGTACGACGGCGAGGTCTGCCTGGGCGGCGGGGTGATCGCGGCCGCCGCCGCCGGCGCGGCCTGAGCGCGCGTCCGGCTCCGCGCCGCACCACCCTGCCGAATCCCGCGCACGACCTCAGCGCGGCCGGCCGGGCTCGCTGCCCGGTGAGCTCGTCGGGTACGCAGCGGTAACAGCCCCCCGCAGCCGCTCCCGCCTGGCTATGGTGGCGGCGCGGCCTTGCGCGTGCGGCCGCAGGAAGGCCCAGGTGCCGTGGTGATGCCCGTCGACAGCGCTTCCGTCCGCCGCCCGGCCGACATTGAACCCGGCGCCGCCCGTCGCCGCGGGCGCGCCGGCAGCACCGGCCGCGCCGCCGTGCGGCCGGAGCAGGACGGCGACGCGGGCGGCGATTGCTACTACGAGGCGACGGTCCTGCGGCCGCCGCCGCAACCCCCACTGGCCGGCCGGGTGCGGGCCGATGTCTGTGTGGTCGGGGCCGGCTATGCCGGACTGTCGGCGGCGCTGGAACTGGCCCAGCGCGGCTACTCGGTGCGGGTTCTGGAAGCCCGGCGCGCCGGCTGGGGTGCCTCGGGCCGCAACGGCGGCCAGGTCATCGTGGGCTATGGCGGCGACGGCGAGATGGCGATCGAGCGCCAGCTGCCGGCCGCGGACGCCCGGCGGGCCTGGGACGTCAGCATCGCCGGCCTGGCCCTGCTGCACGAGCGCTGCCGGCGGCACGCGATCGATTGCGACTGGCAGCCCGGCCACCTCAGCCTCGCGACCCGGCCGCGCAAGACCCTTGCGCTGCAGCGCTGGATGGCGCACGTGGTGCAGGCCTATGCCCATCCGCTGCGCTTCATTCCCCGGCCCGAGCTGCCGCGCTGGGTGGCCAGCGCGCAGTACGACGGAGCGGTCCTCGACGCCGCCTCCGGCCACCTGCACCCGCTGCGCTACTGCCTGGGCCTGGCGCGCGCCGCACAGGCCGCCGGCGCGCACCTGCATGAGGATTCACCGGTCGTGCGCATCGAGCGCGGCGCGCGGCCGCGGGTCCTCACCGCGGCCGGCGCCTGCGACTGCCAGTTCGTCGTGCTGGCCGGCAACGTCTACCTGGACGCCTGGGGCGCGGCGGTGGCGCCCGAGGTGAGCGCGCGCATCGTGCCGGTGGGCACGTCCATGCTGGCCACCGCGCGGCTCGGCCGGGAACGGGCCGCGGCACTGCTGCCCGGCCGCGCCGCGGCCTCGGACAGCAACACCATGCCGGACTACTTCCGGCTCGCCGCCGACGACCGCCTGCTGTTCGGCGCCGTCGACCGCCACGCCGGCCTGGCGCCGCGCCTGCGGGCCGAGGCGGTGCGGCGCCGCCTGCTGGCGGTGTTCCCGCAGCTGGAGGATGTCGCGGTGGAACACGGCTGGGGCGGCCTGGTCGACCTCACGCTCAACATGGCGCCGCACTTCGGCCGCCTGGGCGGCAACATCTGGTTCGTGCAGGGCTTCTCGGGCCACGGCGTGGCGATGGCCGGCATGGCGGGGCTGCTGGCGGCCGAAGCGATCGCCGGCCAGGCCGAGCGCTTCGACCTGCTGGCGCGCATCCGCCACCTGCCGGTGCCGGGCGGCGCGCTGGTGCGCACGCCGGCCCTGGCGCTGGGGCTGTGGTACTACCGACTGCGCGACGCGCTGTAGCCGGCCCCTGGACGGATGCAAAACGCCCGCTGTCCAGCGGGCGTTTTGCTGTCTGTGCTTCCCAGGACCGCGGGAAGCGGCGCGCGGCGAGCACCGAGCCCGCGCCACCGGCGAGGCGGTGGGCCCCTGCCGATCAGGGGGACCGGCCCGCGGGACCTCAGAACGGATATTGCGACAAGAAAATGTGGATAACGGCCTCCGTGTGAGTGACTGAGGGGGCCGCGGCATACCTGAAAAGTGGGTACAACCCGCGCCCGGGCCTCTTTTTAGCCATACACGCTAAATTTGGCCGATTTTGTGGGTACGCCCTTCGGCAACTGCCGAAAACGGATCGTTGTGCCGAAACAACGCAGAGGAATTCGCTCAGATCAACTCTCAACTCCCGAATCAATTTGGGCGGAACGCGGGCAACTGAGCTGGAGCCGATCGAAGCAATGCTCAGGATTCCGTGCCTGCTTTCTCGTCCAAGTCAAAACAAGGTCAGCACGCGACGATCAACCTGAAGATCACGAATCTCGGGGCGAGAGGTGGCGACGCTGGCGATGGGCAAGCCGGCCAAGCTGGTGGAAAGGGGGGTCGTCGCGCGCCGGCACCAACGCCGCACCGCCGGCCTGCGACTGGCCGCCTTTTGGGAGCACGCGAGCTTGAATGCGACGAGGGGGCGCCGGCGGCCTTTGGCCCCGGCTAGCGCCGATCGAGCAGATGACGCGGGGGACGAAGCTCTGACGTTGAGATGCTCGGGGCGGACTTGCAGTGACGCAACGCACCTCATGACCACAAAGGCCATTGCAGGTGCGCCAAGCGGCCTGCAACCGGTTCACGCTGGTACGCGGAGGAAGATCACTTCCGGGTAGAACACCCCATCAAAAAACACGTTGCGCGCACTCACAGGGGAACCATCAGGACCGATGCTGAAGAATGGCCGATCGGGTGTGATGCCAAGGCGAGACTCCGGGACCATCTCAACTTCAGCAATGTCCAACGGCGATAGCGAAGGTCGCTTGCTGGTCTGAAGGGCCTGCGCCACATGCGAGTAGAACTTCCTGGTTCTATCAATGCTTGGATGCGGAACGATCCAGAGCTTCCACTGGTCAGGATCCGGGTACCTCACCCAAGCAGCGAACCGTGGGGGAACATTCCTGGAGTCCAAGGCACGCAAAAGGGCTTTGCCCCGTCTTACCAGTAGAGCTTGATCCATGGAAGGACTCCTGCCTGTGCATCGTCAACTGCGTCCAGCAAGTCAGTGGCGTTCTGTGGAGTTGTCTGTCCATAGCGCGCGTCTGGTCCCCACTGCGAGACTATCCCCCAGTTGGTTCTAAAAGGAAGGTCCATCGCCGAGCGCGTTGCGAGCGCTGGCTGCAATCCCGCGAGGGAGACGAGTTTTGGCAAGTCGTGAACCCAGATTGCTGTTGCGAGACTCTTTTCAGGGATAACGTCCGTCTGGAATTGACGGGAAACGCAAGCTTTCAACGCCAATTCCACGGCATATCCGGCCAAGTAGTAGGCATTCGAAAACCGATTGTTCTGAAGCAGCAGGCGAGCGTCGAGGATCTTCTCGTCCGCCATCTGCTGCATCTGTGTCCTAGGAATGGTTGCCACGCGTGTTTCCCGCAGATCCTCGCAGCCGTAGATGCATCAATTCGCCAAGCCGCTTCATGGACTGCCTCAGTGTATCCGCCGGCCGGTAACCGGCAGCCGGCGGTAGAAGTGCGAAGCTCCATCAGCACGTGGCGTGCTCGCCACCCTCAGGTGCGTGGGTGCAGACCCCGACTTTGCAGTAGTGGCGGTTAGGTCGGGTTCTTGCGAAATCGGCGCCTCACAGCGCCGTATCGAAGTTGGAAATGTGTGAAGGTGGGGTTCGCCATGCCCGCTCGGCCCGCGATCGCGACAGCCAACACCCAGATATTCAGTTGTGGCTGGATCGCCGCGAACCCCTCCAGGTCAAGGCTAAGAGCAGGCTGCGCTGCAAGGCCTAGGCCTTCGCCGCTCTCCGCACCATAGACAAGCTCGCTGGGCCGGCCTTGGGCAAGGTCTATGCCGTCAAAGACAGGGCCACCAACCGGCTCGCCCGCGTAATCGGGCATGCAGACTGCCACATCAAACACTGAACCCAGGACCTCCACCCATGAGTGGTCAAAATAGCGGCTTCCCACCCCGACTTCACCGATACAAAGCTCAGAGGGGACATTGTTCTCCGCAAGAAGCATGTGCAAGACGGCAGAAGTGTCGTGACACGCCCCCACGAAGTCCTCCTTGACGACGAACTTCAGTAACTCCGCGAATGCGCTGTAGATCGCCAGCCCAAGCGGAATTCCATCCGTCATGAGACGCGCTCGTTCTAGGCAGGACTCCACGTACGTGTGGCGAGCGGAAGGCTCGAGCGTGCGGGGATCCACATCAAGGGGATAACAGGTCACAGGGCTTCAACGGTTACAGACAAATCTCGCTCTATTCCTCATTCAGTGAGGATGCGAGAGAAAGGCCTCTGGCTCTGAATCCGAGGCGATCGACAGTGAACCCCGCGCACTCTTCCAGTTTTTGATTGTAGGTGAAAGTCACTGAAAAAACAGGTCTCACCAACGCTTGCAAAGTGGCAACCACGTGATCCACGTTCACGCCGTATAGCTCACCCTTCTCTTGGATGGCGGAACTATTCGCATAGTAATCTGAAACCGGGATATCCATCTCTAGATCCACACGCCGCAAATCGAACGTACACGCCACGAAAACCTCGCCGTTTTCCAGGTCACTCGTGGAATCGAGATCGAAGTCTTCAACCCCCTCCCTTATGCGAACCGAGATTGGCGAGACATGCGCCAGAACATTACTTCCGGGGAACAGATGCCGCTCCAGAGCGCGAACAAAGCGGGCGTCGCCGCCCTCAATTAGGTCTTTGACGGCCGCCTCAACGTACCGGTGGAATTCTGACATCGTTCGCCCGTAATCGAGAACATGTTCGTTGCGATTGATATTCGCCTTCACGAACGTGCTCATCCTCGGATAGGGCTCCACCAGATCTTCAAGCTCGTGGGCCGTTAGGTCCTCGACAAGGTCTTCGTGAAGGCGCTTTCCATCTGCGCCAAAGAAGTCGCTCACGTTTTCCGTGATGAACGCGATCTTCCGGTCAACCTTATTGAGCTTTAGATACTCCACCAACGACATCCAAATGAGCGTATCTCGGTAGCCCTTCTCCTTTTCCCGAAATGGGCGTTTCTGAGCCATCGCTCTGGAAACGATAGTTCGGTGCGACAGGCCCTCGTATTCAAGAATTTTCAGCCGATCAACGCGACCTGAGAGAAGGGATGCTAAATCGTAGTTTCCATGTTCTTGCGATGCAGGCAACTCAATTTGTTGTCGCGTCAAACGCGTCCACTCTGCTGCGGCCTGTTCGAGTGCTTTGTACGCCGACGGCAATCTGCGTTCACGCAGATTTTGTACCTCCTCGATCACCACGCGCGAGATCAACAGCGCGTGACCCTCGTTGTTCAGGTAGTGAAACAAGTACCGCCACGGTGCGGCATCCAAGTACCAGTGGTTATGGAAGATATTGGTATCGACGAATACGTGCATGCCGCAGAGTCGGTTAGGTGCCCAGGACCTAGAATATGACATCAAAGCTAGCAGTCGACTGCCCGATGCGAGATGCAGCTGCGAGGGGGCTCGGAAAGGCCTCCAAGGTTCGCTCCTGCGCCTCGGGCCTTACTTTGTGGTTCGCAACGGCTTCGCTGATCGCGGGGGCCATCGTTCAATCACCTACAACGCCAAGCCGAGTTCGTACCTCTGACACGAGCTTTAGCCTTCTCCCAGCTGCTGCGAGAAGGTCTGGGGACCTTGGGCTGGCTAGCTGCGGACTGCTGCTGGGCGCGGGCTGAGCAGGAAACTAGCAGCTAGTACGTGAGTCGTCTTGGCCGAGCAGAAGACAAGTTGTCAGATCGGCGCTGATGAACTTGCCGACTCGAGGAGCAGTCGTGCGCTAAATGAAGGTCCGAAGTAGCGCTAACATCGAGAAAATGCTGCCGCAGCTCCTCACATTTCTTGGCAAGAATCCTGGCACCAAAGCCAAGGAGTTGGCCGCGTTCTTAGGACGGGAGAAGAGCGCGGTCAATCAAGTTCTCTACGAGAACAGCGATAAATTCTTGCGCGATGATGATTTCAAATGGTCTGTGATTTGCCCACAGGAACTCCACATTGAGTTACCTGGAGACTCATGGCTGACCACCAAAGATCTCGAAAACCTACTTTCCAGGCATTGCACTCCATGGCATGTCGACTGCGAAAGTGTGATTTTTGTGTTCGGCAAGGAATGTCGAATGCTGCTAGACGCGTTAGCCAGACTGCTGGCCCTATGCAATCAGCTCCACGCGGCGGGCAAGAAGGTTTCGCTGGATTTCACAGATTGCCCAAGCACAGCCCGCTACCTCGATCGAATGGATTTTTTCGAGGTTCTGGCATCCGACATCGCCGTCCTACCTCGTCGGCCGAGGGCTCGACTCGGAGCACTTTACATGGGCAACAACGACGGTGTCATCGAGCTCCGAGCCATTGATCCGGCTCAGCCAGACAACGAGATCCCTCGGCTCCTAGAACGCAGCTTCGTGAGCTGTGTCGACGAGAGCTACTCGACGCTGGCCTTGACTGTTATCGGGGAGCCATTTAAAAACGTGTTGGATCATTCTTGTTCTAGTCTTGCTGGTTTTGCGGGCTTGCAAGCCTATAAAAACAGGACTCGTATTCAGGTGGTCATATCTGACAATGGCCTCGGCATCGTCGGGACGTTGCAACCAATTCTTCACAAACGCTATCCGGAAATCGCCGAAAAGATTGAAAAATCAAATGAGCACTCGGGTATCGCGCTGCTTAAAAAGGTGTTCTCGACGGGTCAGATTAGCCAAGTAGCGGAACAAGGTAGGGGGGCGGGTCTCAAGAGTTCGGGGGACCAAGCTCGTAAGTACAGCGCTCGAATTTCGGTGCGACAACAGGATTTCGAACTTCGAATCGATCACCGTCCCGAGGGTACGCGGTACACCCCCTATACGAACCTGGTTCGCATCCACGGCACGCATATCAGTTTCGATTTCAAGCTTGACGGATCCAGAATCTCTCGTTAAATTAAGCGTATGAACCAGAACTCCGTCGTCGTGAAGCTTCGGGATTTCACGAGTACCGATAGACCGTTCGGGAACACTGAAGGCAAGGAGGCCTTCAGAATGCTGGCGGATTTCGTAGAGGGGAAGCACGGCGCCCGCGTTATCGGCGTTTCGTTCGATGGCATCACTGCAACAGACGCTTCCTTTGCTCGCGATAGCGTTGTGTCGCTTGCCAAGCAGTTGCGAGGCGAGCGCGGCTTCTATCTCACCGACTTGAGCAATAGAGACCTGATTGATAACTGGAGCTACGCTGCCAAGGCGAAAGATCAGCCGCTCGTCATATGGACGGGCGCGGAGTTTGAGGTCATAGGTCCGGAACTCACGCCTGGTACGCGCACCCTCGTCGAGTACGTGCTGAGGAAAGGGCAGGCCCTTGCCTCTCAAGCCGCTGCTGACTTGGGCATCTCGGTTCCAAATGCCAGCACCCGGCTCAAGACGCTGGTGGCGCAAGGCTACCTCCTCAGGGTTGAAGAAGGTGCCGACTCCGGCGGGATTGAGTTCAAGTACCAACCGATCCACTGATTCTGGTTAAACAGCTTCCCTGAATCAGAAAATTTAGTGTAGGATGTGGCCAGTCCAAAGCACGGAGCTGCGGGCAGCGTTAAACAGCTTCATTGAAGCAGAAAGAGTACGGCCATGGAAACTGGCAACCAATCCTCCGCCGCAGCACCGAGCGGCACCGCCGACGGCCACGGGCAGGCGCACGACAAGAAGAGCACGTGGAAACTCAAGGTTCAGGGTGAAACGCTGGAATACGACGTTCCCGAGGTCAGGGTGTCCGACGCGATGACCCGTGCGGGGTTCGATCCGAAGAAGGCGTGGCACATCTACCTCATCGTCAAGGACCAGCCGAAGCAGGAAGTGCCGCTGGACTACGTCGTCGATCTGCGCATGCCAGGCATCGAGAAGATCCGCCTCATGCAGCGCAATGTGGACAACGGCGACGGCCAACAGCAAGCCCAGCGTCGCCAGTTCAAGGTGCTGAAAGCGGACGAGCAGTTCCTAGATGGCATGGGCCTGCGCTGGGAAGCAGCGGTCGAGGGCGAGGCCCAATGGCTGGTCATTCATGACTACCAACTCCCGGCCGGCTACTCCCCGCAGACGGTGCAGCTGGCGCTCAACATCCACAAGGACTACCCGGCGGCCCAGATCGACATGTTCTACTTCTGGCCCCATGTCCGTCTGGCCAGCGGCCGCGAGATCCCCAGCACGCAGGTCACGGCGACGGTGGACGGGCACGTCTTCCAAGGCTGGTCCCGCCACCGCAACGAAGCCAGCAAGTGGGACGAGTACAGCGACAACATTCGCACGCACATGGCGCTGGTCGAGACCTGCTTGGCCAAGGAGCTGGGCGAATGATGCCGCGCACTACCCTCAGCCTGACCGCAGCTGCGCACGCGCAGCTGCGTGCCCACCTCTTTCCTGGCGACGGGAAGGAAGCGGCGGCCGTGCTGGTGTGCACCCAGGTGCCTGGCCCACGTATTCGCCTCCTGGTGCGTGACGTGATCCCGGTGCCGCACGACTCGTGCACCCGGCGCACGGACTGCTCTCTGACTTGGCCGGGGTCCTATATCGAGCAGGCAATCGACGCCGCAGAGGCTGAGAACCTCGGCATCGTGTTGCTGCATTCCCACCCCAACGGCTTCCCCGCCTTCTCAACGACCGACGACGAAAGCGACCGCGAGGTCATGCCTTGCATTTTCGCCGCCATCGATGCGCGGCATGGTTCTGCCGTGATGCTCCCGACAGGACTCATCTTCGGCCGCATCTACGACCGGGACGGCGGACACACCTCAATCGACCTGGTCTCGGTTGCGGGGGATGACCTCCATTTCTGGTGGCGTGACGACCTGGCCACCGGCATCTGCCGCCCAATGGCCTTCACGCCCGACATGACTTGCGAGCTATCGCGGCTGACTGCGGTAGTCATCGGCATCTCCGGCACCGGCTCGCCGACTGCCGAACAGCTCTGCCGCTTAGGTTTCGGCCGCGTCATTGGCATCGACTTTGACCACGTCGAACACAAAAACCTCAACCGCATCCTCAACACCACGTTTGCCGACGCTGAGAATGGCAGCACGAAGGTAGAGGTGTTCGCCGAACGCGCAAACCGCTACCGGTCCACGCCATACTTTGAGGGATTGGCCGTCAACATGATGAGCCGCGACGCGGTGATGGCGCTAGCCCAGGGTGACGTCGTCTTTAGCTGTGTCGACACCCACCGTGCCCGAATGATCGCCGACCGTGCGGGTGCGACCTTCCTGCTGCCGTTGATCGATGTCGGCGTAGGGATTCCCACGCGCGAAACTGCGCATGGACTGGCGATCGCCGAAGTGACCGGCCGCATCGACTACGTGTATCCCGGCGGCAGCAGCCTGCGTGACCGCGGCGTGTACACGCCCGAGTCGCTGCAGGCCGAAGCGCTTGCGGAAGAAGATCCTGTCGCTCACGCCGACCGCGTGAAGGCCGGTTACATCGAAGGCCTGCCGGACCAAGCCCCCGCGGTCATCGCCCTCAACATGCGGGCCGCCAGCGCCGGCGTGCTGGAATTCATTGCGCGCGCCTACCCGTATCGCCACGAGCCCAACGCGAGCTACGCGCGCACCAAGTTCATGCTTGCGGAGGCGTTTGAGGAATTCACCCACGAGCGCGAGTTCGCCCCAAAGCCCACGCGCCTGCTTGCCTCGGGCGCTGCGGAACCGCTGCTAGGCCTGCCGATCCTCGGCCAGGAGGACCAGTGATGGGCTGGTGGCAGCGCCAGTGGCTGAAGTTCAAGGAACGGGCGTGGCCGTACCGAAGAATTTTGGTGATCGCCGGGGATGGATTGCCGAGTAGGCTGCCCGCCCGTGACTTGGTGCTACTTACCGAGGACGATGAACCATGGTCCGTTGCAATGATTTGCCCCTGCGGCTGCGGACAGCGGGTTGAGCTACCGCTTCTGCGTGAGGCATCCCCTCGGTGGAGCCTCCAGGTAGACAAGCTGAGGCGCCCCACCCTGCGCCCGTCGGTCTGGTTGCTTGACGGTTGCCGATCGCACTACTTTGTCCGCTCAGGAAGAGTGGTTTGGGTGTGAGTTGCGCGCTCCGAAATGGGCGTGCATCTGCCAAGAACAGACACGTCGATGACTCTCAAAGCTCCTAGCCTCGCGCGTAGCGCGAAAACCCGCCACTGGCCGCTTGCTGCCAGACGTGCGCATACACGTTGGCAGCCACCAGTTCCTTCTCTTCGGTGGTGAACGGCGGGGTCGGAAGCCCTGCGTACACCTCGTCAAGGATGAAGACCTCCACGTCAGCCTTGGTCTGCTCCTTCTCCCAAAAGCGGTCCAACTCGGCCAGGCGCTCCTTCACGGCGGCAAGCAATTGGCGACTGGCCTGCTTCACCCGCTCGCGTGAAGCCGCATCCAGCCCGTCCTTGCGCAGCAGGTCGAACATGGCCAGTTCGTCCTCGTCCAGCCCTTCGCGCGTGGCGCGCTCTCGCTCTTCGTCCAAGCTCGCGACCAGCTCGACCAGGCGGCGGAACGTTTCCTCGATGGTCGTGCGGTCCTTCTCGTTGTTGTAGTCGGCGACGATCTCCTCGTACTTGCGCTGGTAATCCATCCGCGCCGGGTTGCGGGCCAGCATCTGGGCCAGCTTGTCCTCGACGATGTCACGGATGTCCTGCAGCGCGGTGGCTTTGCGCCGCACTTTCTTCGCGAACTCGTCGCGCAGCTTCTCCAAGTCGATGCGGCTCAGGTCGAAGGTCAGACCCTCAGCCTGGTCCTGCCCAGGCGCCTGAGTGCGGATCGCCTCGTTGACGATGCGGTGCAGTTCCTTCAGCAGCGCGGTCACGTCGGCGGTGTCGCGGCGCTCGGTCAGCTTCTTGTAGATTGCCTCGATGTTGTCGTGCCGCTCAGCGTAACGGAACGCCGAAGGCTCGGTCAGCAGCGAGCGGAAGCGGATGAACACCTGCCGCGCCAGGATCTCGAAGCGGCGCTTGCTGTCGTCACTGGTATAGACCGCCTCGACACCGTCTTTGAGCATCGCGATGCGGGTGAAGCCGGTCGCACCCATCAGGGCTGCAGGGTCGAACCTCAGACCGCGCAAGTGAGCCTCTGTCGCCTCGATCGCTTCCAACAGCGCCTGCACGCGCTCTTCCACCGGCGCGATGAGGTCGCCGCCGTCCCCGCCGCCGTCGTCTCCCAGTGCGTACTGCGCCAACGCGGCGCGCAGGCCCTTCAGCATGCCGTTGTAGTCGACGATCAACCCGAAGTCCTTGCCCGGGTACACCCGGTTGGCGCGCGCGATCGCCTGCATCAGCGTGTGCGCCTTCATCGGCTTGTCGATGTAGAGCGTGGACAGGCACTCGACGTCGAATCCCGTCAGCCACATCGCACAGACGATGGCGACGCGAAACGGATGCTGCGGGTTCTTGAAGGCTTTCTCCACATCGACCCGATCGCCGCCCGGAACGTCGAAGCCCTGCTTCAGCAGCGCGCGGTGCGGAATGATGTCGAAACCCCACTTGGCGAAGTCCGCCACCTCGTTCTGCGCTTCGCTGATGACGATCTCGACGATGGTGTCGTCCAGCCACTGCGCCTGCGCCGCCAGCTTCGCCGCTTCGGCGGCTCGGCCAACCAGCGCTGCTTGCTGCGCCGCCGCTCGCACCGCCGCCGCCTTGGCCTGCCAGCGCGGCTGGATGCGCTGCAGCATGCGCGCGCAGGTAATCTTGTCGATGCAGACGAACAGCGCCTTGCCCGACTCCCAGCGCGTGGCGCAGTGCTCGACGAAATCGGCAGCGATCTTGTCCAACCGCTCGTCGGCGGTGATGACCTCGTAGTCCTGCCCGAGCAACTTCTCCAGCAGGGCGGCTTGGTCGGCGTCGAGCTCGGCCTCCTCGATCTTCTGCGCGATGCGCTCGTTCAGGTCGGCGCGTGCCACGCCCAGCTTCTCGCCACGGTTCTCGTACACCAGCTTGACCGTGGCGCCGTCTTCTTCCGAGCGCTTAAAGTCATAGCGAGAGACGTAGTCGCCGAAGATGCGCCGGGTGATCTGGTCCTGCTTAAACAGCGGCGTGCCGGTGAATCCGATGAAGGCCGCGTTCGGAAGCGCCAGCCGCATATTGCGCGCCAGCCGGCCGGCCTGCGTGCGGTGCGCCTCGTCGGAGACGACGATGATGTCGTCGCGCTCGCTGTACGCCTCGCCGGGCCTGACGTCCTGGTTGAACTTGTGGATCAGGCTGAATACGTAGGCGTGGTTCTCGGTCAGCAGATGCCGCAGCTGCACGCCCGACGCAGCACGCGGCGTCCTGGCGTCGGCGATCCCGCAGCCGACGAAGCTGCCGTAGATCTGGCTGTCCAGGTCGTCGCGGTCCGTCATCAGCAGGAAGGTGAAGTTGCCCGGCAGCTTGCGCCGCACCTTCTCGGCGAAGAAGGCCATCGAGTACGACTTGCCGCTGCCCTGGGTGTGCCAGAACACGCCCAGGCGCCCCAGCTCAGGGTGCGCACGCTCGATGATTTCTATCGGACCTTCGGGGATGTAAGAAGGGGGCGTGCGCTCAGCGGCCACCAAGGCTCCTGCAGGCTCGTTGCCCGCCGGCCGCCCGCGGCGGCTTCGCTCCGCTTCTTTCCGCTCCAGCGGCAACGTCACCACCCGGTGCCGCAGCCGCTCCCCGGGCGGGAACTGCCGCTTCAGTTCCTCCTGCCTAGCCACCGACGCGACGGCCCTATTGACGCCCAGCACCTGGTGGTTGCGCGCCACCACCTTGCGCGTGGCGCCGGCCTTGCTCTCGTCGAACAGGATGAAGTTCTCGACGATGTCGAGCAGCCGGTCGTGCGCCAGCATGCCGTCGAGCAGCACCTGCGCGGCCACGCTGCCGGCATCCTGCTCGTCCTGGCGTTTCCACTCGTAGAAATGTTCCCACTCGCTGGTGATGGAGCCGTAGCGCGCGTTGTCGCCGTTGCTGACCACGAGGAAGGCGTTGTGGTGGAAGGCATGGGCGACGACGTGCTCGTCCATATAGTCGCGCAGGTTGCCGTCGAAGCCGGCGCGGATGTTCTTGTAGACCGCCTTCAGCTCGATGAAGACCAGCGGCAGCCCATTGACGAAGCAGACGATGTCGGCGCGGCGGTTGTAGTTGGGCGTGCGCACGCCGGTCAGCACCAGCTCGCGCACCGCGAGAAAGCGGTTGGCGCCGGGCGCGTTGTCGAAGTCGATCACGCGCGCGCGGGTGGTCTTGCGCTGGCCGGCGGCGTCGCGGTATTCGACCGGCACGCCGCCGCGCAGCAGGCGGTAGAAGTCGCGGTTGTGTTGCACGGCCGAGCGGCTCACGTCGTACGCGGTGAGCTGACGCACCGCGCTGTCGATCGCGCCGTCGGGCAGTTCACTGTTCAGGCGGACGAGGGCGGCGCGCAGGTCGCGCGTCAGCACGGCTTCCTTCGTGTCGGCGCGGCCAAGCAGGCCGCCGGGGCCAAAGGTCTCCTGCTTCCAGGCGTGGACGCTGCCCCAGCCGAGTACGTTCTGCAGGTGGTCGGCAAAGGTCTTCTGCACCAGCCGGTCTTCGCTGTTGATGGTGGTGATGGCCATCGTGTGCTGAGTTCCTGGCTGGTAGGTTCGCGGTGCTCGTTAGACCGCTATTTCGCCGCTCATCAGGCGGGGGAGGAGGAGGTCGCGGGCTTTGGCCAACTGCTGGCACAGCTCCGAAAGCACTTCGATCAATTCGGCGATTGGCTCTGCCTCGGCTGCATACAGCTCTTGGATGCGTTGAGGTGGACACAGGACCGGCACGCGCTGCAATGCGCCGGCACTGAGGTTGGGCATCGTCGAGCCCTTCGCTTGGTTGGCGATGAAGCCCGAAGTAGCTGGCGATCCCAACGTATCAAAAAGATAGCGCGGCACGATCTCATTAGAGTTGGGACGGATGCGCAAACTTCCTGTCCCACACAACCATCCGCGTTGGCGTACGCCGATGTACGCACGCCGGCCAATGTCACCACGCCGCCCGTACACCGTGTCACCTACTTCCATGCGATGTCGGCTCAACCTCGCGGCCAGATCTTCCGGTATCCGAGCGAAGCCGTCAGTCTTCAAGCGCGATCCAGCAATGTCCTTGGGCATGATCACTGGAACGCCATCGTCAGAGTAGTCCGATTGATGCAATTGACTCCCGAATGGTCCCGTCTGAATGCCGTCGCCGGATGGGCAGAGACTTGAAAGCGCTCGGATGCACCAACCTTGAGGCAGACCGTCCGCAATCGCAGCGTGCTCGTGGCCGGGGAAGCGGAGGTGGACGAACCACTCGCGGTAGAGCAGCCGCGCTGCTTCCGCCAACAAGGCAATCCGTCGCCGATTATTCTCGATCAGGTCGTCGTAGGAATCAGCGAATTCGGCGATGCGAGCCTGTTCACGGAGGGTGTCGGGATACCTCACCCTGCATGCCTTGATACGACCAGGCGACGTGTGGCGCACCGTCGCGCCACTGGCAGAGCCTCGAACCTGTGCGCGGTACACGTAGGTATTGAACAGGTGGTACAGAAAGCGTTCGTCAATCAGCCCAGGCCGCGTAATCGAGACAAGGCCAAGCCGTTGGTTATGAAGGTAACGGTCATCTTCAGGAATGCGAAAAGAAGCTCCCAGTACCGGGGCCGCACTGACCAAGTCCGTCATGACGACCAACGTGTCACCACGGCTCAGTAGATAGCCGTCTGGGACCGGCCCATCGTAGAACTTCTCCTTATCACCCCGGGGTCGAAATCCGCCACCTTCAAAACAGTGGCCAGGAGTTAGGACGATCCGCTGGCCCTCGTCGGAGAAGTGCTCGCCCTTGAACGCGAAGCCGTGCTTAATGTCAGCGAAGTCGCCAATCTGGCCTTCAAGCCACGTCACGCCCCCAACTCCTCGAAGTTTCGCGCGATCCTCGCCGCCAACTCAACCGCCTCCTCGTTCAACCCCTGCAAGTCGATCTGAATCGCCCGCAGCGCCTCCTCGAAGTCGAAGTCCTCGTCCACCTCCTCCGGCGCCACGCCAACATACCGCCCCGGCGTCAGGCTCCAGTCGTGCCCTTGGATCTCGGCACGCGACGCGCGCTTCACCAGGCCCTGCACGTCGCACAGCACGGCGTCGGGAAAGCGTTCCTGCAGCCAGTCGGCCTGCTTCACGAAGTAGCGCGGCCGGCGCAGCGCCTCGACGGCCGCCGCGCGCGCCGACTCCAGCGCCTTGCGGGCACGGGTGATCTCGGCGCCGGCCCAAGCGTCTGAATCGCGCGCCTCCAGGTCCTTGACCGCGACGTCGACAACTCGGCCGGCGAGCTTGGCCGCCAGGTCGACCTGCTTGGTGAGGTCTCGACACTGCTCGGCCACCGGGTGCAGCGCCTTGCGCGCGGCATGCAAGCCGGCGTTGTCGTCGCGTGCGACCTGTGTCCAGTCCTTTCCGCGCGCTGCAGCCTCGGCGACGAAGGCCTCGATGTCCGTGCCCAGCGTCGAGCGCAATGCGAGCAGTTCGCCCCAGGTCTCGGCCAGCGGGTCCGGGTCCCGCTTCGTCGTCACGAACGTCCCCGTCAGGGTGCCCAGCTTGTCCAGCGCCGCGATGAATAGCGCCAGCGGTTCGGCAGCAGCCGCGCCGGCGGCCAGTGCCTGCGAGAGGTAGGCCGCCACCAACGCCAGGAAGCGCTCGCCCTGCCCGCGGTACAGCCAGACGATGGCGGCGATGTTCTGCTGCTGCTCGCGGGAGAAGTCGCAGATCGCGCGCGACACTTTGCGAGAGATGCCGCGTGCATCGAGCATCAACACGTGGTCGCGCCGCGCCTCATCTCGCGCCTTGGCGCGGTCGAAGAACCACAGCTGGCACGGAACGGTGCGGGTGTAGAAGAAGTTGCCGCGGATGTCGATCATGACGTCGACGGCGCCGCTTTCCACTATCTTCTGCCGCACCGCGGCCTCGTCGCGCCCGGCGCTTGAGGCCTGCGACGACATCACGACGCCGGCGCGGCCAGTCTCGTTGAGATAGCTGTAGAAGTACGACAGCCAAAGGTAGTTGGCGTTGGAGACCTTCTTCGCCTTGTTGACACCGGGCAGCCCGAACGGTAGGCGCGGGTCGCCCTTTACCTTCTCGGCATCGACCTCGTCCACGTTGAACGGCGGGTTGGCCATTACGAAGTCGCACTTGCCCACGAGTTCGTGCGGGTCCTTGTAGTAGGTGATCGCTTCGTTGCCGGCGCGGATGCGGCCTTCCAGCCCGTGCACCGCCAGGTTGATTTGCGCCAGCTTCGCCGTCGTCTCGTTCTTCTCGTGGCCGTAGAAGGTGACTCGCTTCATCGTGTCGCGGCCGGCGTGCTCGATGAAGTGGCTGGACTGCACGAACATGCCGCCCGAGCCGCAGGCCGGGTCGAGGATCAAGCCGTGGTCGGGCTCGATCACGTTGACGATCGTCTGCACGATCGAAGGCGGCGTGAAGAACTCGCCGTTGTCGTGCGCGCCCTGCTTGGAGAACTCCGCGAGGAAGTATTCGTAGATGCGGCCGAAGACATCGCCCGACGCGCTGCGCAGCGCCTCGTTGTCGAAGGTGCGCATCATGCGTTCGAGCAGCTCGTTGTCGAAGCGCTCGTAGTCCTTCGGCAGCTGGCCGGCAAGCGGCTGAAAGCGCTGCTCCACCGCCTCCATTGCGCGCGTCAACGCCGCGCCCAGGCTCTGGTCCTTGGGTGTCTGCAGGATCTCGTCGAAGCGGGTGCCCTGGGGCAGCATCAGCGCTCGCCGTTTGGTGAAGTCGCCGGCCACCGGCGCGCGATCGGCCATCCTGCCTGCCGCCTTGTCGGATTCGATCGCCGCCAGTGCTTCGTAGTAGCGGTTGGTGGCCTGGCGCAGGAACAGCAGACCCATGATGGGCATGAAATACTCGTTCGATGCCAGGCCCGAATTGGCCCGCAGGTCGTCGGCGATCTTCCAGAGTCCCGCTTCGAATTGCTCCAGGCCCGTGAAATGGTCGGCGGTCAATGCGTCTCTCTGTTGGTGATTTAGTCAGCCGGTAGGGTCCGGCAAGCGAGCAGTGTACCGATCGCTTCAACCATTGCATTCGGGTCCCGCCTCTGGCCAAAAGTAGGCCGAAACATGGCCCCCTCCAGAGGTCGGCCGTTGGTCAGTCCGAAGTCTTCGATGGCCGCTTCCGGCCCGTCTTCCCCGCAAGCCGCCTGAACTTCAAGACGTCTGAGCTCGCACCGAGTTGGTTTCGGGCCGCTTTCCGAGTGCCCGTCTCCTCACATGGAATGCCTGCGTTCCATGTGGCGTCCGTCTGAGGACTCGCTTCGGTGGGGCTTCGCCGGTGCTTGTCGATCGAACGAGACCCCTTGCCATGTGCCCGTTGCTAGACGGTGTGCGGGGGACGTCCCCGCGCATCGAAGGACAACATGGGCAAGAAGAAGGGACGTGGCCGCCCCGGCATCACGCTGGAGGACGTCAGACGGGCCTGCCAAGAGCTTGAGTTGCAGGGCCGCAAAGTGGGGCCGTCCAATGTACGGATCGAACTCGGAACGGGCAGCTTCAACACCATTCAAGTGCACCTGCGTACCCTCGGCTATGCCTCGCGCCCGCGACGAGGAAAGGGGTGACGTGATTTATAGCGGCCCCAATCGGGGCCGCCTTCTTCTGCAGCCTCGGGATCCGTTCTGCGCGCACCCCCATTGCGATACCTGGCGTCAGGCCGACGACTGTGTTGCGTCGACCGGTTGAATCCGCCGTCGAATGCGGTCGTTGCTGGAGTTCAGTTCGTCCAGGGCCGTCAGCCCTGGCGCATGCGGCCGACCGCGGCGTCCCGTAGCCGGTGGTAAGTGTCGACCTCGTAGGAGGTAATGCACTTCATCATCCGGTTTACAGGCGTGCCCTGCGTGTGGTCGCGGCTGGCGCCTTGCGGTACTTGGCATTCAAGCTTTGTCATTCGGCTTCTCTTTTCGCGGTGTTAACCATGTACCCCATGGGCTGCTGAATCACCCATTTCATATCGCAGCCGGGAAAGGCGTCTTCAGCAGCGTCGAGCGCCTCAAATGCGTCCTCATACCCGCCGCCTCCTCCCATCACCTGATCGTCCGGTCCGCGCACTTCGAACATCCAGTGGCCAGCCTTGCTACGCATCAAGAACACCTGCCACTTAGCGCACCGGTGGTCTTTTCTCTCTTTGGTCATCGGTTTTCTGCCTTGTGAAGGTTGAACCCAACATGCGCATGCGGAAACTCTGTGTTTCGCCGAAACGCTGCAGCGGCGAGCGTGGACCGTGAATCTGCACCGCCCATCAGCAAAGCCGCCAGGGTGAGGTCAAGCGCGACTCTGCGCTCCGCGGCCCGGGGCGCCGCCGTCACTGCGCGTCGCGCCGCATCGACATCGCCCACCAGAAGGACTTGCTTCTGTGCACGCGTGATGGCGGTGTACAGAAGCGTCCGGTCCAGCATGCGTGACTTGGTCACTGGCACCACAATCCTGGGCCACTGCGAGCCTTGGGCCTTGTGGACGGTGACCGCATAGCCCAACTCGACGTCGTCGAGCATGTCTGCGGTGAGAGGCCTTCGCTCTCCGTCATCCCACTCGATCCATGCCAGCGCTAGCCCCGTTTCGTTTCCATCCTCCTCGGCGAGCACCCGGGGCGCAGCTTCAACCTCAGCGACGCGTCCGAGTGAGCCGTTCTGTAAGCCCTTAGCCCACAGATTCCGAGTACAGAGAACTACATCACCTTCGTTGAAGCCGCACAGCGCCTCGGTCTGGAATTCCTCGTTCCAGCACTTGACCGCGGGCCGGCCCCGCGTAAAGCGCTGCTGGCACAACTCGTTCAAGACCTTCGTGCCCGCCACACCGTTTCGCAAGGGCGCCAGGACCTGAGTGTTCTCAAGGTCCAGCGCTAGAAGCTCGACCACTAGGCCGGCCACCTGGTCGTCACTGCATGGAAGGAAGGCGATGGGGTCAGCGGAGTCATCGCCCAGCTCAAGCCATTTGCCACTGCGCGCCGACGCCGCCGCGGCCGCGATGTGGCCGCCGTACCTCTTCACCGCCTTGAGTTCCACGGTCGGCACTTGGGGCACGTTCTGCATCGCGTGCAGCACCAAGCCGGGCCCAACTGGCATCAGCTGATGGGGATCACCAACTAGAACGAGCCGCACATGCGGAGGAAGGGCTTGACACAACCGACTCATGGAGATGATGTCGACCATGCTCGCCTCGTCGACTACAAGGACAGCGAGCCCTTCCATCGACTCCGCCTCCTCGGACCGAAGAAAGCTTGCGATTGTTGATGCCGGCCTTCCGGTGGCCTCCTGCATCCGTTTCGCGGCCCGGCCAGCCAACGCAACTTGGACAACCTTGACCTTGCACAGGTCGAACAGGCGATACAGCGTCTTCAAGACGGTCGTCTTGCCGACACCGGCACCTCCAGTGATGCACACGAATGCGCGGGTTGTTGCCGCGTGGAGGGCCTCTCTTTGCTCTAGGTTGAGCTCCACCCCATCCTCCTGGAAAACGCGGCCTATGACGCCGTCGACAACCGCACGCGACGCCAGAGGCACCTCGCCCAGCCTGAGCCGCTGGTGGATGGCCCTCGCGACTTGGCGCTCCATCACGAGTGCTCCCAGCGGTTGGAGGCCATGATCACCCTTGACGAAGCTGCCGTTGCCCAAGCCTGCAGTCAGCGCACGCGAAATCAAGTCAACCCAGCGGACTCCCGTAGGCGGCCGGCCAAGTAGTCGCGAAATGCCGTCCGATAGCTCGGACGAGAGCATGGCCGTGTGCCCCGAAGCGAAAAGACGGTAGCAGGTCTCCTCAACCGCGCCGAGGAGACGTCGTTGGTCGTCCTGAGCTAGGCCGAACTCGCCGGTGGCGAGCTTGTCAACTTCCGACCACCTGCCCGCGAACGAAAGTAGCCGGTAGGGATCTTCTTCAATCTTTTCGGCCGCATTCGAACCGAAGAAGGCCAGCACCTTGCGGCCTATGCGGATGTCAAATCCTCTGGCCTGCAACCACTGCAACGTCCTTGCATCACCTTGCAGGCTCCACGCGGAGGTCAAGCGCTGCGCAGCCTCCGCCGGCACCACCGCCGAAAGTTCCACGTGATCTCCAGCGTCCAGGAGCGCATAGAGCCGCTCACCGAAGTGGTCCCAAAGCCGCCGGGCCTTGACGGTCCCGAAGCCTTCGAAGGCCGTGTTGCGCGCGATGAATGAGACAAGATGCTCGCCCGATGGCCGGGCCAGCAGCGCGGTCGACGCATCCACCTGGCGCTCGGTCAACGCGAAGCCATCAAGCCGTAAGGGACGCTCGGTGATGGCACCGGCGACCCGCCACCATTGTCCTTTCTCCACTTTGCAGCCCCCCAGAACGGCGCGTGAAGCGCGCACTACCAGGTACGAGCGGGCATCCTCGACGGAACCATCAGGAGCAATGGGCACGCCAGTGAAGATCGCGCCACCAAAGCCGAGCGGGTTCTGCGACCGGATCCCGGTCACACGGAGCGTGATGGGCGTCATCGCGGCACCCGTCCTGTTTCCGCGAGAGCCTCCTGGAGGTCCGCGTATCGTGAAAGCAGTCGCTTAAGTTCGGCAACCTCTGCACGCAGGCTCGCGTTGTCCTGCTCAAGGCGTTTGAGACGTTCGGCATCTCGGGCCGTCGCGAGACCGCTTACCTCCCGTTGCCTTAGCGCAGGAGCCTGGGCGGCCGCTTGGACGGCTTGTGGAAGCACGCCTCTCGCCCTGAGCCCGGATTCCAAGTCACTTAGGGACTGACGAACACGCGGGTTCTGGGAGAGCGCTGACTTCGCGAAGCCACACTCAGCGGCGATCTCCGTTCTGGAAAGAACCCCCCTGCTTACCATCGAGCGGTATTCTTCGTCGCTCTTGGCCGCGGCCCAGGTGACGAACCTCTGGAAGTTCTCTTCTGCCAGTTGCTGCCCGCTAGACATCGTCATCCCTCCGCAACTTGGTCTGTCCCCGCCGCGGCTTGACCAGCGCGCGATTCAACCGATCCAGGGAGTCGCCCGCGAGCTCGGTGGCGGTTGTTTGGCACATCGCCGTCCCTCTCGACTCTGCTCTGCTCTCGCTGCGGCTTCGCGAGGGCCTTGTTCAAGTTATCCATCGAGATGCCACCTCGCTCGGCGTTTATCGCCCAGACGTGGAACTGCTCAAGCAGCCTTCTGTTCTCGACATCGAGTCGCGCAGCTTTCGCCTTCAGTCGCTCGATTTGCTCGAATGCCGCACGCAGCCGCTCGTCTCGAGGAACTCGTGGGCCGCCGGACGGCATCCCTCGAGCGGCATCCTTGCGAAGGTCGAACGCCGCTTTGATTCGAGGATGGTCGCCTAGCGTGAAGCGGGAATAGTCATACTGCGCGCCCAACGTCGCGGAGATCTTCGCGCACAGCAACTCCCACGTGATCTTTCCCGACCATCCGTCCAAGATCTCCACGATCGATTCGATCAGATGGTCTGTGAGATCGGGGGCTCTGCTCTTCCTCATTTCAGAGCCCTCTGGTGGGCGGACGAGATCCGCGTAGTCGCGCTGGGCGCTACATGACCGATCGGCATTGGCTGATCTTCGGCAGCCAAAGTGATGACAGTGCCATCCGGGGTATCAGGATTCGTAAGCAGCGCCAGCAGTTCCTCCGCGCGCATCAGCGTCTTCTGCTGGTGGGCGACCCACCTGTCCGCGCCGAACTCGTGATCGGTCAGGGCCTTCTTGGCCACCGACAGGGCGCGTTTCGTCTCCGCGACGCGCAACCGCAGCGCGGCTAGCTTGTGAACCTCTCCCTTAACGCACACCTCCTCGTCGCAATTCAGACAGTCGCGGTGCATCTGGCAGGGTTCCGCGGCGAAGTCGTGCCGGCAGAACCCGTAGTCGGTCGTGTGCGTCGCACCAATATCCAGCTTCACGAAGTCAGCCCGATTGATCAATGTGCGGGAAGGAGCCTTCACGAGGCCACTCATGAACCCGTGCTCCTTAGTGGCTCGGTGGATCGGGGCCTGCGCTTGGTCCGACGTCATGTGGTCGTAGGCGCTGTTCTGCCTCACGTCCACGCGACCGCTGAATGCCGCGATCTGGACATCGGTAAGCCCACCCATCTCTGCAAGCGTTTCCAGGTAGTGCCTGAACGCGTGAGAGTTGACGACGATTGGACTTCCGTCGTCCTCCGTGAAGCCGTACTTGGCGAAGATGGACGGAATCCCGCTGTCATTTCTCTGGCCCAGACGTGAACCGATATCGCTCTGCTCGAGGACGTCGAACATGCATTCGTAGGTTGCGCGGCCCGGGTGAAGCTCGTTCTTTCGCATCACGCAAAGTGCTTCGTCAACACGAATGGGAGGGCCGTCTCCTGGCAGATACGGGAAGGATCGAGGCAGCATGGACAGCACTGCCCTCTCGACATCGCTGAAGCGCACCCTCGCGGTGCGCCCGTCCTTGATCAGCTCGATGCCCTCCTTGTTGCACCATTGAACAGCAGCGCCGCCAGCTGGACCCCATAGGATCTGGCTTACCTCGGCTGTGGTCAGGAGCTTCTTTGCACGAAGATGCTCCACGTCCTTCGCCAGGTAGATCTTGCGAGGGTTATGGACGTACCAGGCAGCGATTTCGTGCGCCGCTCGCGAGCAGGTCTCAAGTCGGCTGATCGCCTCTCGCGCGATGTCAGCCATCTTGGTAGGTATGGGCTTCACAATGTCAGCGGCGCCCTTGGACCCAGACCACCGCAGTCCGAGTTTTCCCTCGAGCCGCCCTTCGCCTTCATCAATGCAGTTGCGCCGCAGGCGGACGACTTCGTTGATCCGCTCTGGCGCGCACATCATCAACGTGGCGGAAGAGGAGATGAGGGTGTCAGCGACACCCATGGCAGTGAGGAAGACCCCTGCCAATCCGCGGATCGCCGCCGGCGATGGGAGCTTCTCCTGGCGCGCCCTAAGTGATGCCTCATCGATGCGCGATCCAGTCTCGCGCGGTTTCGGAACACTGTGCACCCAACGGGTGTTCATGCGAATGAACCGCTTCTCGCGCATCAATTCAGCGATCGCCTCCAGCGCCCCGGCTACCCTGTACGCAACGGCGTCGCTTAAGTTCCGCCTGGCCAGATCGACTGCGGCGTCCAAGACAGTGGGTGTCACAGCTGTCGGTCTGCGGTCCCTGGCGTTCTCGCGCAGTGCAGCCTCCAGGCAGCGCAAAGCGGAGAGCCTCGGCCCTTGCGAGACGACCGGACGCTTGTCTTCCAGATAGACGATGACGGCCTTGGCAAAGGAAACAAAGGGTTCCGGTAGGGCTGGCAGATGTTTGGCGCCCTTCGCAGCCTCCAACGTGTTGAAGACGATCCGCTCGACACCGTTCTTTCCCTTCCTGGTCTTTTCGGTTTCCCAAATGTTCTCGTCGAATTGCTTGTGGGCATTGAGAACGGGGGCGTGCCGGCACAGCTTGATGAAAGCGCTGACGTTGGCGTGGCCGTTAAGCTCAGATCGGGGTGTGAAATGGATGAGGCCGTCAGGCATTGAGCGCCCCTCCATCGCGCTGCGCGCGAACCGCGGCACAGTCCGAAATCACTTCACGGACCGCGATGATGGCGTCATCATTGACAGTAGCGATGCTCTTGTCGGTACGATGCCGCTCTCGATCTTCTATGAGACGGTGAAGAACTTTCTCGTGGGGTGCATCCAGCCAGGGCTCGAACTTGAAGCAGGTGTAGCAGGCCACCGGCTTATCGAAGCCGCAGTAGGCCTTTGTTCCGCAGCTTCCGAGACCTGACTTTGCGAGCCGGAAATCGAAGATCGTGGATCCTGGCTCGCCGGCAAAGGTTGCCTGCGATCCGTTCTCGATCAGGCGGCCGTGGAAGGCTTGGGCGATGGGCGCCAAAGAGCTGGAAAGGGCTTCGTCGATGTCCTCCGCGAGTTCCGGTGACACTTCGAAGTACACCTCCACGTTCTGCAAATCGGAGTGGCCGAGCCGGTCAGCGATAACCGCTCGGCTGCAGCCTTGCTCGGCCATCCGGGTGCCGAAGGTGTACCGAAATCGGGTCGGGGACACCGGCAGGTCCGCGCCGTTCAGTCGATGACTCGTTGGGACGTGCGGCTCTATCGCTTCACGGAAGCGCTGTGAGAGCTCTTGCCCGGTACAGTGGCCCAAGAATGCTCCGGCGCCGGCGCTCGGCCTGTTGGACGGGAAGAACGGCGCGTCGGACGCGGCGCCTTTCGCCAGGGAAGCCTCGATGTAGTCGAGCACCAGCTGCCCGGTCTGGGGGGAGAGTTCGAAGGGTTTTAGCTGCTTTCTCGAGTGCTCGTCGCCCTTCTTGACTTGTGGGACGTAGACAGTAAACGTGCGCCGACCATCGGGCGTGGTGTCGACTTTCAGGTCGCACAGTTTCATCGATGCGTACTGCGAAATCCGTGCCCCGGTTGCGAAGAGAAGCCGCCCCAGCACGAAGCTCCACACGGCCAGTTCCCCGGCGCCGTACGCCTGGTCGAGAGCCCTGTACAACAGCGTGTACTCAATGGCCGTGAATGGCCCTCGCACTGGATCGTGTGTCCGAACTGCATGCCCTTTTCTGTTGCCCGGCTTGCGGCTCTCGCGCAGATAGTCGATGCTCTCTTCGTCGACACCCGGCTGGTTGAGACTAAACCATCGTTGCAGCAGCGCATTGAGGGTGCCCACGCGGTACTGCTCGTGCGGCAGCAGCTGCGCCTTGAACGCCTGAATTTCGCGAACTCCAACACTGATGCAGCCGGTGCCGGCGGCTTGGAGCTTCTGCGAAAAGTGAACGAACGCCTCGAACAGGTTCTGCGCGTACCTAGGCGCCATGCCGCGCAGGGCTGACATCAGTGTCCAGCGAAGCGACAGCTCCAGCGCGCGACATTCGGAGGCAATCCGATCGAAATTGATGTGGACTGCGACCACGCCGTCTTGGAACTTCCAAGGGTTCTCTCGCGGGAAGAACTTCACGCCGTTTTTGGTGAACGCTTCCTTCGGGAGCGCAGATATGAGTGCGTTGGCTGAGGTCTTGTCGCTCTTCATTCTTTGATCCTGCTTTCGAGGTCTTGTTGAAGCTTGAGGCCGACCTTTCGCGCGTTCGCCTCAATGGTTCGCAACGTGTATCGGGCAGGCATCTTCGAGCCCGGACTCCAGCCCTGATGCGTGGCTCGCGCCTTCTCCTCCTCCGCGGGCTTGAGCCCCATCCTTGTCGCGACTTCCGAGAAGCGGTCGTTCCAGGTATGCCGAAGCACGTGCGTGGTCAGCGTGCGGGGGAGTTCGGGACACGCTTTACGGATGTCGTTGAAGATCTTTCCGATGGAGTCGTAGGAAAGGGCAGCGGTCCCGTCATCGGTGACCCACAGCTGCGGGATCTTTCTGGCGGGCTTCTTTTTCCGACGCTCTCCCAGGTAGTCCTGGAGTCGTTGCATCAGCGCAATGTCAACCGTGATCTCTCGGTCAGCAGTCTTGGCGACCGGCTGGTGTACGCGCTTGTCATTCTCATCATCTGCTCGTCGATAGATGGTGATGACTAGCCTCGAGGTACCGAGGTCACCGACTTGCAGTCCGGCCATCTCGCCACGCCGGATGCCGGCAGCGAGATACAACACGACGATGAGGAAGTTGCGCAACCTGACGAAAGGAACCTTCCACGGATTGGCGGGAGAGTCTGGGTCGACGACCGCGACCAAGAGCTCCATCGCCTCCTCGCTCATTCCCTTCCTCGAGCCGAGCTTCGCCCAGTTCGAGTACCGAGGGACCATTTTCTCGAGCGCTTTGATGCCTTTCGCGATCTCTTGCAGGAAAGCATCACTCGCGGCAAGAGGAAGCTGGCGGGCGTAGTAGTCGCCCAGGAATTCCAAGTAGGACACGAAGTGCCTGGTCCTGGTCGCGCGCGTAGGCACCTCAACAAGCTGGCGTTCCTTGGCCTTCTTCCGGCGCATCCGCATCCGTTCAAGGCTGCGGACCTTGGAGGCCGAGACTCCGCCGCCATCAGCCCGTTCTTCGTCCAGGTCCTTGACGTGGTACTGGGCAAGGTCGGCCAGCTGGTCGAGCTCGGCGCTCGTTAAGAACTTGCCTGCGCGAAGCCGGGCCTCCAGATCGAGCTTCTTATGGTGGCAGTGCCGGTAGAGCAGGGCCAGTGAGCCGGCGATCTTATGGATCGTGTTTGCCTTGATACCTTGCAATCGGTACCGATTGATGAACAGTACGGTCGCATGGATCGGCATGCCAGTGTCGCTGCGCATCACAGTCGACGTGCGCTCACCATTTTCGAAGCGCAGTCTCCGCGCAAAGTACAGCGGCTTCATAGCTGGCCCCCCTTACAGAGCGCAGCGGGTTTCGCAGATGTGTGCGGCCGAGATCGTCCGGCCATGCGCAGCACCGCCCATCCCCACGACGGCGGCTCCGACCGACTAGATGATTTGAAGGAGCATGGGCTGAGGCGGTGGTGCGAGCTGCGTTCCCCACCCCTAAAGCGAAGGCGCCGCGAAACGTCCAGCGGCCCCATCACGTTTTCCCCGTGCCGCCCGACCCGCGTGCCGGTGTCCTGGAGCAGGCTTTGCGGATGTCGTTGAAGATCCTGCCGATATCGCCCTCGGTGAGCGCGGCGCTTCCGCCATTGCGGATCCACAGCTGAGCGATGTTCCCGACGGGATCCCGCTTCCGTCGAGCCTCAAGGTAGCTCGAGAGTCGCTGAATCACGGCGATGCCAAGTGTCGCCTCTAGACCTGCAGTTTCGATGACGACTGGCTGGCGCGGGTGTCTGTCGATCGGCTCATGATCCCGGTGATAGATGATGGTCTCCGGCCACCAGACACTGAGGTCGCCGACTTGCATTCCGACCAACTCGCATCGCCGGATGCCGGCAGCGAGATACAACACGACGATGAGGAAGTTGCGCAGCCGGACAAAGGGATCCTTCCACGGATTGGCGGAGGAGTCTGGGTCGATGGCAGCGAGCAAGACATCCTCTTGCTCCTGGTCAATCCCCAGCCTTGAGGCAAGCGGCATCCAGCCTGCCGCCGCATGGTCCGGCAAGTCGGCGTCGAGGCGCACCACGACTGACGTGCGCTCACCATTTTCGAAGCGCAGCCGGCGCACGAAGAAGTGAGGCCTCATGGCTTGCCCTCCTCGCCAACGGGCCGACGAACCTCAGGGCTGCGTGAGGCGGAGATCGTTCGATCGTGCGCAGGCGTGTCCGTCCGCACGGCCGGCAGACCGCGAACAGATGAGTTACTTAGAAAAGCGCCGAGGCGCCGACGCGCTCGCGCATTGCGAAATCGCAAAACAAACACAGAGCCACCCCCTGGCCTCCAAAGGCCATGCAGGTGCGCTTCCGTTCTTGCTTTGCGGTCACGCTTTCGCCGCCCCGGAGGACGACAGGTATGCCTTACATACCCAACATGGATATGGGCTGAGTATCCGAAGCCATATTCACCCTAGGTCGTGTGGACCCGCAAGAGATGGGGTGGCTAGTCCCGTTGCCCGATTGCGAGCTAAGTCTACCGACGTACCCACAGACAGCGCAAGTACCAGTTCTGCGAGGGTGGCAGCAGCCCGAATTTTTGAGTGTTGATAGCGAAAGGAGGCCCAGTTCCCTCTGGAACTGGGCCTCCTACCAACAAAAAAGCGTCTTTATCCGAGCTAGAACGGGATGTCGTCGTCCATGTCGTCGAAGCCCGACGACGGCTTGCTGGGGGCGGGGCGCTGGGCTGCCGGCGCGGCGCGCGGCGCGGCCGCCGGGGCGCGCCGCGGCGCGCTGTCGTAGCCGCCGCCATCGTCGTCGCCGCCCGAGGGCGCGCCCATGCCTTCGCGCTTGCCCAGCATCTGCATCTGGTCGGCGCGGATCTCGGTGGTGTACTTCTCCACGCCCTGCTGGTCGGTCCACTTGCGGGTGCGCAGGCTGCCCTCGACGTAGACCGCTGAGCCCTTGCGCAGGTACTCGCCGGCGATCTCGGCCAGGCGGCCGTTGAACACCACCCGGTGCCACTCGGTGGCCTCCTTCATCTCGCCGCTCTGCTTGTCCTTCCAGCGGTCGGTGGTGGCGATGGTGACGTTGGCGACCCGGTCACCGCTGGGGAAGGTGCGCATTTCGGGATCGCGGCCGAGGTTGCCGACGATGATGACCTTGTTGACGGATGCCATGTTCTGTCCTCCTGGGGGGATTGACCATTATCTCTATGTCGCCTGCGCTTCTTCGGCCAGCACTTCCTCGGCCGACGGTTGCCGGGCCGGCGCGCGCATGGGCCATGCCACCAGCAGCCAGACCAGCATCAGCACGGCGCAGGCGGCGAACAGCGCCTGTCCCCCAACGTGCTGGGCCAGCCAGCCGCCGACCGCGCCGCCGGCAAAGAAGCCCAGTGATTGGAGGGTGTTGTAGACGCCCAGCGCCGCGCCGCGCGCGTGCGGCGGCGCCACCCGCGACGCCATGCTGGGCTGGCTGGCCTCGAGGACGTTGAAGCCGCAGAAGAACAGGAACAGCAGCATCGCGAGCCAGCCGGTGCCGGGGGCCGGCAGCAGCGTCAGCGCGATCTCCACCAGGGTGATGAGGCCGATGGCGGCCAGGAACACCGCCCGCAGGTAGCCGCGCCGCTCGAGCGGGAACAGGGTGGCGCCCATGACGACGAAGGAGGCCACCACGGCCGGCAGGTAGACCAGCCAGTGGCGCTCCTTGGCCAGTCCGGACTGCACCAGCAGCGCCGGCACGGCCACCCACATCGCCAGCTGCACCGCGTGCAGCACGAACACCCCGACGTTCAGCCGCAGCAGCGGCCCGTGCACCAGCACCTCGGCCAGCCGGCCGCGCGGCGCGGACTTGTGCTGGACCGGCTCGGCCGGGGTCCACCAGCCCACCACGGCCATGCAGCCGACCGCCAGCGCGCCGGTGAGTGCGAACAGGCCGGACAGGCCGACCAGCGCGGCGATCGCCGGCGCCGCCACCAGCGACAGCGCGAACATCAGCCCGATGCTGGCGCCGACCAGCGCCATGGCCTTGGTGCGGACCTCGTCGCGGGTCTGGTCGGCCAGCAGGGCCGTGACCGCGGCCGAGACGGCGCCGGCGCCCTGCAGCGACCGGCCCACGATGAGCCAGGTCAGGCTGTGGGCGGCGGCGGCGACGAAGCTGCCGGCCGCGAACACCAGCAGGCCGAGCAGGATCACCCGCTTGCGGCCGAAGCGGTCCGAGGCCAGCCCGAACGGGATCTGCAGCATGCCCTGGGTCAGGCCGTAGATGCCCATCGCGAGGCCGACCAGCGCGGTGTCGGTGCCGCCGGGATAGCGGGCCGCCTCCAGCGCGAACACCGGCAGCACCAGGAACAGCCCCAGCATGCGCGAGGCGAACACGGTGGCCAGCGAAACGCTGGCGCGGCGCTCCAGCGGCGTCATGCGGCCAGACGGGGCGGGGACGGGGGTGGGAGTCACGGCGTCGGGCGGGGGCCGGGCGGCCGCCCGGCAAAAGACGCCGATTGTCGTGGATGTGCGCGCCGCCCCGCCGACAGCGCGCGCGAAGGCCCCGCGCAGGGGCCAGTCAAGGTCAGCGGTCCGGGATGCCGGCCGCGAACCAGTTGCCGCCGCCGCTGACGATCAGCAGGATGGGGCTGTTGCAGGGAGTCGGCGGCGTCGGCACCAGACGGTCGTCGATGCGGAAGTCGCCGTTCGGCTCCAGCGCGACCAGGTTGCTGTCGGACGCCGCACCGTCGCAGAACAGCCGGGCCCGCACGCTCTGGTTGCCGTTGGTGCCGACGCCGTTGCCGCCGGCCAGCAGCAGACCGCGGCCGTTGACCCGGATCCTGCCGTCGGTGCGCACGTCGGCGCGCAGCTCGGCGATGACCCAGGGGATGCCGCCGGGATTGACGTTCTGGACCGTGTTGACGGCCGGGCCGGAACGCAGCGGCTGCGAGCCGATGCCGCCGTCGAACCGCACCAGCAGGTCATCGGCCAGGGCGGCGGCCGGCGCCAGGGCCGCGCCGGCCAGCAGCGCCGCCGCGACGGCGGGCAGCAGCCGTCCAATGGCCGCGCAGGGGCGCCGGCAGGCAGCCAGCAGGGGGTGGGCAAGGTAGGGCATGGCGTCGTCTCCAGGGGTGTTGACACCCCATGAACGCCGGGCGTGGGCGCTTTACTCCCCGCGATACAACTGACTCGCCCGCTTACAGCACGGGCGGGCTCGCCGGCGAATCGGGCTGCCGCCTCTCGCGCCCGCCGGCGTCGGCGCCCTATCATGTCGGGTTTCCCTCGGCCCGGCCCATCTTGAACGACAGCACCCACGGCAAGTCCTTGCAAGAGGCCTTGAGGCAGCGGATCAGCATCCGCGGCGCGCGCACCCACAACCTCAAGAACATCGATCTCGACCTGCCGCGCAACCGGCTGGTGGTGATCACCGGCCTGTCGGGCTCGGGCAAGTCGTCGCTCGCCTTCGACACGCTGTATGCCGAGGGCCAGCGGCGCTACGTCGAGAGCCTGTCGGCCTATGCGCGGCAGTTCCTGCAGCTCATGGACAAGCCCGACGTCGACCTGATCGAGGGCCTGTCGCCCGCGATCTCGATCGAGCAGAAGGCCACCAGCCACAACCCGCGCTCGACCGTCGGCACAGTGACCGAGATCCATGACTACCTGCGGCTGCTGTTCGCCCGCGCCGGCACGCCCTACTGCCCCACCCACGACATCCCGCTGACCTCGCAGACCGTGTCCCAGATGGTGGACACCGTGCTGGCGCTGCCGCCCGACACCCGACTGATGGTGCTGGCGCCGATCGCGCGCGAGCGCAAGGGCGAGTTCGAGGACGTGTTCGCGCACATGCAGGCGCAGGGCTACGTGCGCTTCCGCGTCAACGGCACGCCGTACGAGTTCGACCAGCTGCCCAAGCTGAAGAAGACCGAGAAGCACGACATCGATGTCGTCATCGACCGCCTGAAGGTGCGGCCCGAGGTGCAGCAGCGCCTGGCCGAGAGCTTCGAGGCGGCACTGCGGCTGGCCGAGGGCCGGGCGGTGGCGCTGGAGATGGACGGCGGCACCGAGCACCTGTTCAACGCCAAGTTCGCCTGCCCGATCTGCCACTACTCGATCAGCGAGCTGGAACCACGCCTGTTCTCGTTCAACTCGCCGGTGGGCGCCTGCCCGGCCTGCGACGGCCTGGGCGCGATGGAGCACTTCGACCCGCAGCGGGTGGTGGCCTTTCCCTCGCTGTCGCTGGCCTCGGGCGCGGTCAAGGGCTGGGACCGGCGCAACCCCTACTACTTCGGCCTGGTCGAGAGCCTGGCCAAGCACTACGGCTTCAGCGTCGACGCCCCGTTCGAGTCGCTGCCCGCGCCGGTGCAGCAGGTGCTGCTGCACGGCTCGGGCGAAGAGGAGATCCGCTTCCACTACGTGATGGAGTCGGGCAGCACGGCCGGCAGGAAGGTCACGAAGAAGCACCCCTTCGAGGGCATCATCCCCGGCATGGCGCGGCGCTACCGCGAGACCGACGCGCCGGCGGTGCGCGAGGAACTGGCGCGCTACCGCAGCCTGCAGCCCTGCCCCGAGTGCGGCGGCACCCGGCTGCGACCGGAGGCGCGCCACGTGCGGGTGGGCGACCAGGCGCAGGCGCGCACCATCCACACCATCAGCCACCTCACGTTGCGCGACTGCCTCGACTACTTCTCGTCGCTGCAGCTGGCCGGCTCGAAGGCCGAGATCGCCGACAAGGTGGTGCGCGAGATCGCCAACCGGCTGCGCTTCCTCAACGACGTCGGCCTCAACTACCTGAGCCTGGACCGCAGCGCCGAGACCCTGTCGGGCGGCGAGGCGCAGCGCATCCGGCTGGCCAGCCAGATCGGCTCCGGCCTCACCGGCGTGATGTACGTGCTGGACGAGCCCAGCATCGGCCTGCACCAGCGCGACAACGACCGCCTGATCGGCACCCTGCAGCACCTGCGCGACATCGGCAACAGCGTGCTGGTGGTCGAGCACGACGAGGACATGATCCGCGCCGCCGACCACGTGGTCGACATGGGACCGGGCGCCGGCCTGCACGGCGGCCGGGTGATGGCGCAGGGCACGCCGGCCGACGTCGAGGCCAGCGCCGATTCGCTCACCGGCCAGTACCTGTCGCGCCGCCGGGTCATCCCGGTGCCGGCCACGCGCCACCCCTGGCTGCCGCTGGCCGGCGGCAAGGCCGGCGCGGTGCAGAAGCTGCGCATCGAGGGCGCGCACGGCAACAACCTGAAGGACGTGACGGTCGACATCCCGGTCGGGCTGCTGACCTGCGTGACCGGCGTCTCGGGCTCGGGCAAGTCGACCCTGGTGAACGACACGCTGTACGCGGCGGTGGCGCGCGAGCTGTACCGCGCCCACGAGGAGCCGGCGCCGCACGTCGCCATCGAGGGCATCGACCATTTCGACAAGGTGATCAACGTCGACCAGTCGCCGATCGGCCGCACCCCGCGCAGCAACCCGGCCACCTACAGCGGCCTGTTCACGCCGATCCGCGAGCTGATGGCCGAGACCGCCACCGCCAAGGAACGCGGCTACGGCCCGGGCCGGTTCTCCTTCAACGTCGCCGGCGGCCGCTGCGAGGCCTGCCAGGGCGACGGCGTGGTGAAGGTCGAGATGCACTTCCTGCCTGACGTCTACGTGCCCTGCGATGTCTGCCGCGGCCAGCGCTACAACCGCGAGACGCTGGAGGTGCAGTGGAAGGGCCGCAACATCGCCCAGATCCTGGACCTGACGGTGGAGGACGCCTACGAGTTCCTGAAGCCCGTGCCGGCCATCGCCCGCAAGCTGCAGACGCTGCTGGACGTGGGCCTGTCGTACGTCAAGCTGGGGCAGGCGGCCACCACGCTGTCGGGCGGCGAGGCGCAGCGCGTCAAGCTGGCGCTGGAGCTGTCCAAGCGCGACACCGGCCGCACGCTCTACATCCTGGACGAGCCCACCACCGGGCTGCACTTCGCCGACACCGACCTGCTGCTGAAGGTGCTGCACCAGCTGCGCGATGCCGGCAACACCATCGTCATCATCGAGCACAACCTGGACGTCATCAAGACGGCCGACTGGGTGATCGACATGGGCCCCGAGGGCGGCGCCGGCGGTGGCACGGTGGTGGTGGCCGGCACGCCCGAGCAGGTGGCGGCCGATCCGGCCAGCCACACCGGCCGCTACCTGCAGCGGCTGCTCTAGCCGGGCGCGCCCCGGGCCGGTGCGGCCGTGTGCGGCACCGGCCTACAGCGCGGACGGGGTGGCCGAACTAGCCTGAGGCATCGCAGCAGCAGGAGGTTCGGCCATGTCCCCATCCACCCAGCCGGGCGTGGAGCCCGACCGCATCGACGTGAACGATCCGCAGGACTGCGCCGCCTGGGCCCGCAAGCTCGACACCACCGAGCGGCAGCTGCACGAAGCGGTGCGCGCAGTCGGCGCCATCGCCGCCGACGTCGAGATGCACCTCAAGGGCAGCCACAGCACCACCAACGCCGACCGGGTGGCCGAGCTGGGCGGTTAGGCCGGCCGCGCCGCCGCCAGCACGGCGCGGGTGCGCAGCGCCTCGGCCCGCGCCGCATCGGCGAAGTCGGCGCCGGAGGAGGCGTAGAGGATGGCCCGCGAGGAGTTGACGACGATCGGACCGTCGGGCCGCCAGCCGGCCCGCACGGTGGCGACGGCGTCGCCGCCCTGCGCCCCGACGCCGGGGATCAGCAACGGCAGCGTGGGCGCCAGCGCACGCACGCGCTCGATCTCGTTCGGGTAGGTCGCGCCGACCACCAGGCCGAGCTGGCCGTTCAGGTTCCAGGGGCCCTGCGCCAAACGCGCCACGTGCTCGTACAGCAGCGGGTTGCCGTCGACCGAGCCCAGGCGCTGGTTCTGCAGGTCGTCGCCGCCCGGGTTGGAGGTGCGGCACAGCAGGAAGGCGCCCTTGCCCGGGTGCCGCAGGTAGGGTTGCACCGAGTCGAAGCCCATGAAGGGGGACAGCGTCACGGCGTCGGCGTCGTAGCGCTCGAAGGCCTCGATCGCGTACTGCTCGGCGGTGGAGCCGATGTCGCCGCGCTTGGCATCGAGGATCACCGGCACGTGCGGCGCCACCCGGCGGATGTGGGCCACCAGCTGCTCCAGCTGGGCCTCGGCGCGGTGGGCGGCGAAGTAGGCGATCTGCGGCTTGAAGGCGATCGCGAGGTCGGCGGTGGCCTCGACGATGCGGGCGCAGAACTCGTGGATGCGCGACGGGTCGCCCTGCATCGCGCCCGGCAGGCGCTTGGGCTCGGGGTCGAGGCCCACGCAAAGCATCGAGGCGTTGCGCTGCTGCGCGTCCTGCAGCATCTCGAGGAACGTCATGCTTCGATTGTACGGATGACCCACAATCGCGCCCCATGCAGCGACTGACCCGGCAGCAACTCGTCCTCCTCGTGCTCCTGACCCTGGTGTGGGGCGTGAACTGGCCGGTGATGAAGATCGGCGTCACCGCGTACCCGCCGCTGGCCTTCCGCGCGCTCTCGATCTGGATCGGCGTGCCGGTGCTGGCCGCGGTGCTGCTGCTGCTGAAGGTACCGTTCTCGATCGCGCGGCGCGACTGGCCGCAGCTGCTCTGGCTGGCCGCCACCAACATGTTCGTCTGGCACGCCTGCATCATCCTGGCGGTGCGCACCCTGTCCAGCGGCCGCGCCGCCATCCTGGGCTACACCATGCCGATCTTTTCGGCCGTGATCGGCGCCCTGCTGTTCTCCACCGCCCTGAGCCGCCGCGGCTGGCTGGGCGTCAGCGCCGCCGCGCTCGGCGTCGCCCTGCTGCTGTGGCACGAGCTCACCCACCTGGCCGGCCGGCCGGTCGGCGTGGTGCTGGCGCTGGTGGCGGCCGCGGTCTGGGCGCTGGGCACGCAGTTGCTGCGCCGCACCACCATCGACCGGCCCACGCTGACGATCTCGTTCTGGATGACGCTGCTGACGGCGTGCGTGATGACCGTGCTCAGCACGCTGTTCGAGCGCGCCGACTGGCAGGTCCCGAGCGCGCCGGTGTGGGGCTCGATCCTGTACAACGCGGTGCTGATCTTCGGCTTCGCCCACGCGGCCTGGTTCTACCTGGCGCGGGTGCTGCCGCCGATCGCCTCCAGCCTGAGCGTGATGTTCATCCCGGTGCTGGGCGTGTTCACCGGCGCGCTGTGGCTGAAGGAGGCGATCCACTGGCAGGACTGGGCCGCCGTGGCGCTGATGGTGGTGGCGATCGCGTCGGTGCTGTGGCCGGCGCGGCGGCCGGCGCTGGCCGGCGTGCAGCGCGCCTAGCGACCGGCGATGGCCTGCTGGTACAGGCCGCGCACCTTGGGCACGTTCTCGCGCAGGCGGGCCAGCCGGTCCGGGCCGGTCGGGTGCGTCGACAGGAAGGCCGGCCCCTGGCTGCCGCCCGAGGCCTTGCCCATCTTCTCCCACAGCGACACCGAGGCTTCGGGCTGGTAGCCGGCGCGGGCGCCGAGCTCCAGGCCCACCAGGTCGGCCTCGGTCTCGTCCTCGCGCGAGAAGCGCAGAGAGATCAGCTGGGTGCCGATGTTGGCCGCCACGTCGCCCAGCTGGCCGAGCCCGAACAGCTGCGCGCCCAGTTGCAGCAGCGCGCCGGTGCCCTGCTCCTTGCCGATGCGGGCACGCGCGTGTTCGCGCAGCGCGTGCGCCATCTCGTGGCCCATGACCATGGCGGCCTCGTCGTCGCTCAGCTGCAGTTGATCGAGCAGGCCGGTGTAGAAGGCGATCTTGCCGCCCGGCATGCAGAACGCGTTGATCTGCTTGCTGCCGATCAGGTTCACTTCCCAGCGCCAGGACTTGGCGCGCTCGTTCCAGCGCGGGCTTTGCGGGATCAGGCGGGCGGCGATGGACCGCAGCCGCTGCAGCTGCGGGTAGTTCTCCGGTGCCAGCGCCTTCTGCTGGCGCGCTTCGGCCATCATCTGCGAGTACTGCTGCGCCGATGCGGCCTCGATTTCGTCCGCCGGCACCAGGCCCCGGGCCCGCGACGGCGCGCCGACGTCGACCTGGGCCAACACCGGTGTGGCGGCGGCGGCACCGGCGAGTGCCAGGAATCCGCGGCGCGGCATCCAGGCACTGGCACGGGCGAAGCACGACTGGCACATGCAGCAATAATAAAAAAAATCAGACGAGCCAATGTCAGACAACACCCCCACACAGGCTCGGAACGAGCGCCCCGCTGCCGGATGGCTGGAAAGCCTGAAGGTCTACCGTGAACCCGCCACCCTGCGCATGCTGTCGCTGGGCTTTTCGGCCGGCCTGCCGCTGCTGCTGGTGCTGGGCACCCTGAGCTTCCGGCTGCGCGAAGCCGGCATCGACCTCGCGACCATCGGCTACCTGTCCTGGGTCGGCCTGGCGTACGCGTTCAAGTGGGCGTGGGCACCGCTGGTCGATCGGCTGCCGTTGCCGCTGCTCACGCGCGCCCTCGGACGCAGGCGCAGCTGGCTGCTGCTGGCCCAGGCCGCCGTCATCGCCGGACTGGTCGGCATGGCCTGGTTCGATCCGAAGGTCGACCGGTCGGCGGTGGCCTGGTGCGCGCTGCTCGTGGCCTTCGCCTCGGCCACGCAGGACATCGCCCTGGACGCGTTCCGGATCGAATCGGCGGACGTGAATCGCCAGGGCGCGCTGGCCGCCACCTACCAGACCGGCTACCGGCTCGCCATGATCTGGGCCGGCGCCGGCGTGTTCTGGATCGCCGCCCGCGCCGAGTTGCCGGGTGCCGGGACCTACCAGCACGACGCCTGGCGCGCCGCGTACCTGGCCATGGCCGCCTCCATGCTGGTCGGCGTGGTCACCGTGCTGCTGTCGCGCGAGCCGGTGCAGGCCGTCTTGCCGCCGGCGCGCGATGCCGCCCAATGGCTGCGCGAGACGGTGGTCGAGCCGTTCGCCGACTTCCTGCGTCGCTACCGCACCCAGGCCGTGCTGATCCTGGCCCTGATCGCCATCTACCGGATCAGCGACGTGGTGATGGGCATCATGGCCAACCCGTTCTATTCGGACATGGGCTACACCAAGGACGAAGTGGCGGCCATCACCAAGGTCTTCGGCGTCGTCATGACGCTGGCCGGCACCTTCATCGGCGGCATCCTGTCCTTGCGGCTCGGCGTCATGCGCGTGCTGATGCTCGGGGCCGTCCTCAGCGCCGCCAGCAACCTGCTGTTCGCCTGGCTGGGCACCCGCGGCCACGACGTCACGGCACTGGTGTTCGTGATCTCGGCCGACAACCTGTCGTCGGGCATCGCCTCCGCCGGCTTCATCGCCTATCTCTCGGGCCTGACCAACGTCAGCTACTCGGCGACCCAGTACGCGCTCTTCAGCTCCATGATGCTGCTGCTGCCCAAGTGGCTGGCCGGCTTTTCCGGCCGGTTCGTCGAAGCCTTCGGCTACGGCAACTTCTTCACCGCCACCGCCTGCCTGGGCGTGCCGGTGCTGCTGCTGGTGTGGCTGGCCGGCCGGGTGCAGCCGGTGCGCGCGGCGCCTCAGCCCGCCTGAGGGCCGGCGCGCGCGGCCAGCACGGCCCGCTGCACCTTGCCCAGCGCCGTCTTGGGCAGCGCGTCCAGCCGCAGCCAGCGGCGCGGCAGCTTGTAGCGCGCGACCCGCTGCGCCAGGTGCTCGCGCAGTTGCGCGTCGGTGCAGGCGGCGCCCGGCCGCAGCACCACCGCCATCGCCACCACCTCGCCCCAGTCCGCATCGGGCAGGCCGAAGGCTGCGCACTCGAGCACGTCAGGGTGCGCCGCCAGCGGCGCCTCGAGTTCGGCCGGATGGATGTTCTCGCCGCCCGAGATGATCAGGTCCCGGGCCCGGCCGACGATGGTGTAGCTGCCGTCGCCGGCCTGGCGCGCCAGGTCGCCGGTGTGGAACCAGCCCTCGCCATCGGTGGCCGGCTGGTCGGGCCAGTAGCGCTGCACCACGTTGGGCGCGCGCAGCCAGACCTCGCCCACGCCCTGCTGCAGCCCCGCCAGCCGCACCTCGACGCCCGGTGCCGGCCAGCCGCACGAGCCGACATGGCCGACGGCCTGCGCCGGCGGCAGGGCGATCGAGAACGGCCCGGTCTCGGTGGCGCCATAGACGTTGCACACCGGCAGCCCGCGCGCATGGAAGGCCTGCACCAGCGGCTCGGGCAGCAGGCTGGAGCCGGCCCAGACGGCGCGCAGGCTGCCCAGGTCCGCCGCCGGCCAGCGCGGGTCGTCGACCAGCGCCTTCATCGTCGCCGGCACCTGCAGGGTGAGCGTCGGCCGCTGGCGCTCGATGGCGTCGAAGGTGGCGTCGGGCGCGAAGCGCGGCTGCAGCAGCACGGTCGCGCCCGCCCCCAGCGCCGGCAGCGTCTGGATGCACAGACCGCCGACGTGGAACAGCGGCAGCACGGTGAGCACCCGGTCGGGCGGCGTGAGCTGCTGCACCGCCGCCGCCATCGCCATGTTGGCCAGCAGGTTGGCCTGGGTGTGCAGCGCGCCCTTGGGGCGGCCGCTGGTGCCGGAGGTGTAGACCAGCAGTAGCGGAACGTCGGGCGCCGCCCGGTCCGGCGGCGGCCCGCCACCGGCGCCGTCCAGGGTCTCCAGCGGATGGACCGGCAGTCCGCCGGCGGCCCCCAGCGCCTGCGCCGGGACGGCGAAGGTGGCGTCGTGCAGCAGCCGCGCCGCGCCGCAGTCGGCCAGCACGGCCTGCCACTCCGGCACGGCCAGCCGGATGTTCAGCGGCAGCAGGACCGCGCCCAGGCGCGCCAGCGCGAACAGCAGCACCAGCTGCTGCGGGTGGTTCAGGCCGAGCCAGGCGATGCGCTCGCCCGGGCGCACGCCCCAGGTGTTGCCCAGGAGCGCGGCCATGCGGTCGGCGCGCGCGGCCAGTTCCGCATAGCCGATGGTCTGGTCGCCGAACTGCAGGGCGGGCGCATCGCCGCGCCCGCGCGCCTGCAGCGCGAGCAGCTCCGGCAACGTGGACGCTTGGGCCATTTACCTAACTTTACCGCCGCGACAAGGCGGCTTGCGGCGCGCCCGCGAAGCTGCGGGCGTGATTACCATGCCCCCATGCAGCACCTCCTGATGATCGAAGACGATGCGCGCCTTGCGCAGATGGTCGGCGAGTACCTCGAGCGCTCCGGGTTCACCGTGACCAAGGCCGCCGATGCCACCGCCGGACTGGGCCTGTTGCAGGAGCCGCCCGGCGCGCTCCCCGACCTGGTGGTGCTCGACCTCATGCTGCCGGACCTCGACGGCCTCGAGGTCTGCCGCCGCATCCGCGCCATGCCCGGCGACGCCGGCCGGGTGCCGGTGCTGATGCTCACCGCCAAGGGCGACCCGATGGACCGCATCGTCGGCCTCGAGCTGGGCGCCGACGACTACCTGCCCAAGCCGTTCGAGCCGCGCGAGCTGCTGGCGCGCATCCGCGCCATCCTGCGCCGCCGCGGCGAGGGCGCGCCGCCCCCGGCCAAGCGGCTGCGCTTCGGCTCGCTCGAGATCGACCGCGACGCCCGCACCGTCACCGTGTCCGGCAACACCTGCGAGCTGACCTCCTACCAGTTCGACCTGCTGGTGGCGCTGGCCGAGCGCGCCGGCCGCGTGCTCACGCGCGACCAGATCATGGAGGCGGTGCGCGGCCGCGAGCTGGAGGCCTTCGACCGCTCGATCGACGTGCACATGGGCCGCATCCGGGCCGCCATCGAGGCCGACGTCAAGAACCCCAAGCGCATCCTCACCGTGCGCGGCGTCGGCTACGTGTTCGCCAAGCAGCAGGACTGACGCGGTGTGAAGCTGCGTTTCCCGCTCTACCTGCGCATCTGGCTGGCCGTGGTGGCCGGCGTGTTCGTGCTCACCTTCGCGTTCGGCTGGCTGGTACGGCTGACGGCCGACCAGGCGCCGCCGCGCGACGTCATCATCCGCAGCGAGGACGGCGACATCCTGGGCCAGGCGCGCACGCGTCCGATCCGCTCGCCCGGCCAGGGGGTCGAGTTCCAGGTCGCCATGAACGACGGCAGCACGGTGGTCGTGCAGCTGCCGCCGCGCCCGCGCGGCCCCGGCGAACGCCCGCCGCCGCGGCCCTGGCCGCGCGGCAACACCGGCCTGCTGTGGATGCTGGGCATCACGGCGCTGGCGGTCGCGATCGCCACCTATCCCATCATCCGCCGCCTGACCAAGCGGCTGGAGACGCTGCGCAGCGGCGTCGAGCGCTGGGGCCAGGGCGACCTGGGCGCGCGGGTCGAGGTCAGCGGCCACGACGAGGTGGCGTTCCTGGGCCATCGCTTCAACCAGGCCGCCGAGCGCGTCGAGACGCTGTTGCGCAGCCACAAGTCGCTGCTGGCCAATGCCTCGCACGAGCTGCGCTCGCCGCTGGCGCGCATCCGCATGGGCCTGGAACTGATGGAGGGCGCACCCACCCCGGCCCAGCGCGACGAGATGCTGCGCAGCATCGGCGAGCTCGACCAGCTGATCGACGAGATCCTGCTGGCCAGCCGGCTGGACGCCCGCGCCAGCGACGTCGGCACGGTCGAGACGGTCGACCTGCTGGGCCTGGTCGCCGAGGAATGCGCGCGCGCCGGGGCCGAGCTGGCGGCCGACGAGGCCGGCGGCGAGGTGGTGGCGCAGGGGGTGTCCAAGCTGCTGCGCCGGGCGGTGCGCAACCTGCTGGAGAACGCGCGCCGCTACACCGACGGGCCGGTCGAGGTGGCGGTGCGGCGCGACAGCGGGCGCGCCGTGGTGCAGGTCTGCGACCGCGGGCCGGGCGTGCCGCCCGAGCAGCGCGAGCGCATCTTCGAGCCGTTCTACCGCCTGCCGGGGGCCAGCGAGCGCGAAGGCGGCGTGGGGCTGGGGCTGGCGCTGGTCCGCTCGATCGCCCAGCGCCACCACGGCAGCGTGCACTGCGAGGCGCGCGCCGGCGGTGGCGCCTGCTTCGTGCTGCAACTGCCGTTGTGAGCCGGGCGCCTTTGTTCCGTTTTGTAAGGCCGCCGCCCGCCGCGCGGGCACGCCACTAAAGTCCGTTCCGACGCTGTCACGCGCCATGGCCCGGCCCCGGGGAGAGCGGTCTCCCCAGCGGATCCCAGCCGGGATCCCTCGCAGCCGCCCCGACGGGGCGGTTCTTTTTTGGCCGCCGCGGCCGGGTCAGAGCGGGAACGGCGGCAGCGCCGCGCCGGCCGCTGACTGCGCCGGCGTGTGGGCCACGTTCATCACCCAGGACACCAGCACGAAGTAGCCGAGCAGCGCGGTGAGTTCCACCACGCCCTGCTCGCCCCAGCGGTCGACCGCCCGGGCATAGGTCGGCTCGCTGCAGCCGTGCTGGTGCAGCAGCTCGCCGCTGAAGTCCAGCACCAGCGCATCGTCGCCGGCCAGCCCGGCCGGGCGCGCGCCCTGGCGCAGGGCGTCCAGCACGGCGGCCTCGACGCCGGCCTGCTGGGCCAGCGGTGCATGCATGTGCCACTCGAACTGGTTGCCGGCATGGCGGGCCGCGATGCAGGTGGCGAATTCGCGCACCCGCGCCGGCAGCACGCTGCCGAAGCGCAGGTACTCGCCCATGCGGGCCACGCGGTCGAGCAGCTCGGGGCTGCGCAGCAGGGGCAGGAACGGGCCGTAGACGCCCTTGCGCGGGCCGTCGATGAGCGCCTGCGCCGCCGCCCGCTGGGCCTCGCTCATGGCCTCGGATGGAGGCAGCGGCATGCGCTCGCGCCAGGGCGTGGCGGAGCCCTGGCGCAAGTCGGGGGCGGTGGTGTCAGCGGGCATGGAGGGTCTCCGGCGAAGGGGAAGCGGGACAGGGTGCGGCGCGCCACAGCCAGGCGGCGCTGGCGAACAGGCTGGCCGCGCCGGCCTGCAGGGCGAGGTCGAGGCCATGCGCCGGCGCCAGCCGCAGCAGCAGGGCGGAGGCCACCGGGCCGGCGATCTGGCCGAGCGCGAAGGCGGTGGTCATCCAGCCCACCAGGCGGGTGGCGTCGCCCTGCGCGCGGGCCCGGATCTCCTGCACGCCGGCCAGCGTCACCACCATGAAGGTGCCGCCGACCAGCAGCGCCGAGGCGGCGATGGACCAGCCGGTCAGCCACAGGCTCGGCAGCAGCACGCCCAGGCCCATCAGCACGTGCGCGGCGGCCCACAGCTGCAGCCGCGGCAGCCGCCGCAGCGCGCGCGCGGCCACCAGCGTCGACAGCGCGGCGGTGGCGCCGAAGGCCGGCCAGGCCAGGCCGAACAGGCGCGGGTCGTCGACCAGCGTGCGCGCCATCGCCGGCAGGAAGGTCGCCGGCAGGATGTAGCCGAAGCCGAGCATCGCGTAGGCCGCGACCAGCCCGCGGCTGCCGGCCGGCAGGGGGGCCGGCGCGCCGGCCGCGCGGCCGGTCGGCGCCGCCGGCAGGCGGACCAGCACCCAGGCCACCGGCGCGACCAGCAGCGCGGCCAGGACGCCGAGCTGGATCCAGAGCGCGTCGGCGCTCCAACCGGCGCTGGCGCCGACCAGGCAGTCCAGCCCGGCCACGGCGATGCCCAGGCCGACGCCGGCGTACAGGGCGCTGGCCCAGGGCGTGGCGCCGTGGGCCGCCAGCGCGGCCAGGCACCAGATGCTGGTGGCGACGAAGGCCCAGGCGCTGGCGATCCCGGCCAGCAGCCGCAAGGCCGCCAGCCAGGGCACCGGGCCGCCGAGCGCCATCGCCGCCGTCAGTAGCGCGGTGCCGACCAGCGCGACCAGCGCCAGCCGGGCGGCCGGCCAGCCGGTGCGCGAGGCGGTGAGCGCGCCCACCAGGTAGCCGACGTAGTTGGCGGCGGCCAGCCAGCCGCCGGCCCCCACGTCGAGCTGGCCGGCCTGCAGCATCAGCGGCAGCAGCGGCGTGAACGCGAAGCGCCCGATGCCCATCGCGACCGCCAGCGACAGCAGCCCGGCGAGGCCGATCATCCAGGGCGGCAGCGGGGCGGCAGGGGTGGTGCGATGGGGACTCACGGCGCGATTACACCGAGAATGGAGTCGGCCCACAAATGAATTTTCGTGAAGGACCATTCTCCCCATGAGAACACTCGACCTCGACTCGCTGGAGATCTTCCGCACCGTGGTGCAGGAGGGCGGCATCATCCGCGCGGCCGGCAAGCTGGGCCGGGTGCAGTCCAACGTCACCACCCGCATCAAGCAGCTCGAGCAGCGGCTCGGGCGCACCCTGTTCCGCAAGCAGGGCCGCTCCATCGTGCTGTCGCCCGAGGGCGAACTGCTGCTGTCCTACACCCAGCGGCTGTTCCGGCTGGCCGACGAGGCCGAGACGGCGCTGCGCACCGAGGGGCCGCGCGGCGTGCTGCGCATCGGCTCGCTCGAGAGCACCGCCGGCAGCCGGCTCGGCCCGCTGCTGGCGCGCTACCACCAGCAGCACCCGGGCGTGGTGGTCGAGCTGGCCACCGGCACCACCGGCGCGCTGGTCCAGCGCGTCGCCGGCTTCGAGCTCGAGGCCGCCTTCGTCTCCGAGCCGTTCACCGCCCCCGGGCTGGCGTCGCAGCCGGTCTACGAGGAGGAGCTGGTGCTGGTCACGCCGCGCGAACTGGACACCGTGCGGCGCGCGCAGGACCTGGCCGGCCGCACCCTGATCGCGTTCGCCAACGGCTGCTCGTACAGGAAGCGCATCGAGGACTGGCTGGGGGCGGCGGCGGTGATGCCGGCGCGCACGCTGGAGTTCGCGTCCTACCAGGCCATGATCGCCTGCGTGGCCGCCGGCACCGGCTTCGCCATCGTGCCGCGCTCGCTGCTGGCGGCGCTGCGCAGCGCCGGCGACGTGCGGCAGCACGAGCTGCCGGCGCGCATCCGGCGCAACCGCACCCACCTGGTCTGGAACGGCGCGCCGTCGACGGCGCTGGCGCGGCTTCAGGACCTGCTGGCGGCCTGAAGCGCCTGCGCCACCCGGGCCGGGCCGAGGTCGACCAGGCAGCGGTGGTGGCCCAGCGGGCACTCGCGCTGGAAGCAGGGCGCGCAGTCCAGCGGCGGCTGGTAGGCCGGGTCCTGCTTGAGCCACAGGATTTGCGCGTGTTCGTTCAGTGGCGGCGTGTGCAGCGGGCTGGAGGAGCCGAACAGGGCCACCTGCGGCACGCCGAAGGCGGCCGCCACGTGCATCAGGCCCGAGTCGTTGCTGACCATGGCGCGGGCGCCAGCGATCAAGGCGAAGGCCTCGGCCAGGCCGGTGCGGCCGGCCAGGTTGCGGGCCCGGCCGCCGGACGCCTGCACGATGGCCTCGGCCACCGGCGCATCCTTGGCCGAGCCGAGCAGCAGCACCGGCAGCGCCTGGCCGGCGGCCAGCTGCGCGTAGTGGGCCTCGGGCCAGCGCTTGGACGGGCCGAATTCGGCGCCCGGCGCGAACACCAGGTAGCCGCCGCGCGCCAGCCCCTGCTGCGCCAGCGCGCCGTCGATGGCGGCGGCGGCCAGCTGCAGCCGCGGCACGTCCTGCTCCAGCCCCGCGGTGTCGCCGCTGAGAGCCGAATAGAACGCCACCATCGGCGGCTTGCCCTTGGGATTGCGCAGCCGGTGCGTCAGCAGTCCGACCCGCGCCTCGCCGAGGTAGCCCACCCGGCGCGGGATGCCGGCCAGGAACGGCAGCAGCGCGCTCTTGAGCGAGTTGGGCAGCACGTAGGCGGCGTCGAAGCGGCCGTCCAGTTCGCGCGCCAGCCGGCGCCGGGCCGCGAACTGCAGCCCGCCGTGCTGGAACGGGAATTCGACCACGGCGCCGACCTGGGGCATGGCCCGGTAGACCGGCGCCACCCAGGGCACGGCGCCGACCGTGAGCTGCTCGCCGCGCGCATGCAGCCGGCGCAGCAGCGGCTCGGTCATCACCGCATCGCCGATCCACTGCGGGGCGATGACCAGCGTGCGCGTCACGGCGCAGGGGTCAGTGGTGGCCGCCAGCCTGTTCGCCGGCCTTGAGCTTGTAGACGGTGCCGCAGTACGGGCACTTGGCCGCGCCGCCGCCGCCGTGCGTGATGTCCAGGAACACGCGCGGGTGGGTGTTCCACAGCTGCATGCCGGCGACCGGGCTGGGGCAGAAGATGCCGCCGTTGCCGTTGAGGTCCTTGGCGAGCAGTTCGACGACGGCTTCCTTGCGGGCGGGAGCGTTCACTTCAGACCTTCGTGAGCCAGTGGGCGTACTGGGGGTTGCGGCCGTTGACGATGTCGAAGAAGGCCGACTGGATCTTCTCGGTGACCGGGCCGCGCGAGCCGATGCCGATCTGCACCCGGTCGAGTTCGCGGATGGGCGTGACCTCGGCGGCGGTGCCGGTGAAGAAGGCCTCGTCGGCGATGTAGATCTCGTCGCGGGTGATGCGCTTTTGCACCAGCTCGATGCCCAGGTCCTTGCAGATGTGCAGCACGGTGTTGCGGGTGATGCCGTTGAGCGCACCGGCCGACAGGTCGGGCGTGTAGACCACGCCGTCCTTGACCACGAACACGTTCTCGCCGGCACCCTCGCTGACGAAGCCCGAGCTGTCGAGCAGCAGCGCCTCGTCGTAGCCGTCGTCCAGGGCCTCCATGTTGGCCAGGATGGAGTTGCTGTAGTTGGACACCGCCTTGGCCTGCGTCATCGTGATGTTGACGTGGTGGCGGGTGTAGCTGGAGGTCTTGACGCGGATGCCGCGCTTCATGCCCTCCTCGCCCAGGTAGGCGCCCCAGGCCCAGGCCGCCACCATCAGGTGGATGGTGTTGCCCTTCGGGCTGACGCCCAGCTTCTGCGAGCCGATCCAGGTGAGCGGACGGATGTAGCAGCTCTCCAGCTTGTTGGCCTTGACGACGGCCTTCTGCGCCTCGTTGACCTGCTCCTTGCTGAAGGGCAGCTGCATGCGCAGGATCTTGGCGCTGTTGAACAGGCGGTCGGTGTGCTCCTGCAGCCGGAAGATGGCGGTGCCGTCGACGGTGTTGTAGGCGCGCACGCCCTCGAACGCCCCGCAGCCGTAATGCAGCGTATGGGTCAGCACGTGGATCTTGGCGTCGCGCCAGTCCACCATCTCGCCGTCCATCCAGATCTTGCCGTCGCGGTCGGCCATGGAGGGGATGACGCTCATGGAATCGGTCCTTCGGGTAATCGGGGAAACCGGCGATTTTACCGGTCGGGCCCCGCGCCCCCGGCGGCGCCCGGATCGGGCCGGTGCAGCTCCCAGCGCGCCAGCTTGCCGTGGGCGAAGTCGCAGGTGACGTGCGAGGCCGAGCCGTCGGTCCAGCGGTACACCTCGGGCTGGGCGTCCTTGGGCGAGAGCTGCTCGCCCAGCGCCCGCGTCATGCCGATCACGTGCAGCAGCGTCAGGCCGGGGCGCAGCTTGGCGTTGAGCATCACGGCGCTGTCGCAGTAGCCGATCGGCCGCTCGCCGGCGCGCTTGAGGACCTGGGTCAGGCGGGTGAAGTGCAGCAGCGCCCACATGACAATGCCGGTGAGCGCGATGGCGACGCCGGGCCAGCCGTAGGCGCGCCAGGCGAGCACGGCCACGGCGACGCCGGCCAGGGGAACCAGGATGCGTTGGAAATTCATGGGCAGCGATTGTCGCCGCCCCGCCCTAGCCCAGCCCGCGGACGATCTCCAGCGCCTCCTCGATGCGGTCGACCGGGTGGATCACCAGCCCCTCGAGGTCGCGGCTGCCCTTCTTGGGCGCGTTGGCGCGCGGCACCACCGCCACCGAAAAGCCGAGCTTGGCGGCCTCGCGCAGGCGCTCCTGGCCGCGCGGCGCCGGCCGCACCTCGCCGGCCAGGCCGACCTCGCCGAAGGCGATGAAGCCCTTGGGCAGCGGCTTGCCGCGCAGCGACGAGGTGATGGCCAGCATCACCGCCAGGTCGGCCGCCGGCTCGCTGATGCGCACCCCACCGACGGCGTTGACGAACACGTCCTGGTCCATGCAGGCGACGCCGGCATGCCGGTGCAGCACCGCCAGCAGCATCGCCAGCCGGTCGCGCTCCAGGCCGACCGACAGCCGGCGCGGGCTGGGCCCGCCGCTGTCGACCAGGGCCTGGATCTCCACCAGCATCGGGCGCGTGCCCTCCAGGGTGACCAGCACGCAGCTGCCGGGCACCGGCTCGGCGTGCTGCGACAGGAAGATGGCGCTCGGGTTGGCCACGCCCTTGAGGCCCTTGTCGGTCATGGCGAACACGCCGATCTCGTTGACCGCGCCGAAGCGGTTCTTGATCGCGCGCACCAGCCGGAAGCTGGAGTGGGTGTCGCCCTCGAAGTACAGCACCGTGTCGACCATGTGCTCCAGCACCCGCGGGCCGGCCAGCGCGCCTTCCTTGGTGACGTGGCCGACCAGCACGATGGTGGTGCCGCTGGCCTTGGCGGCGCGCGTGAGGTGGGCCGCGCACTCGCGCACCTGGGCCACCGAGCCCGGGGCCGAGGTGAGCTGGTCGGAGTAGACGGTCTGGATCGAGTCGATCACGGCCACCGCCGGCTGGCTGGACGCCAGGGTGCCCAGGATCTTCTCCAGCTGGATCTCGGCCAGTACCTGCACCTGGGAGCGCTCCAGCCCGAGCCGGCGCGAGCGCAGCGCCACCTGCGCGCCCGACTCCTCGCCGGTGACGTACAGCGTCGGCACGCCGGCGCGCTGCAGCCCGTCGAGCGCCTGCAGCAGCAGGGTGGACTTGCCGATGCCGGGGTCGCCGCCGATCAGCACCACGCCGCCGGCGACGATGCCGCCGCCCAGCACCCGGTCCAGTTCGTCGATGGCGGTGGGCGTGCGCGGCACCTCGGCCGCCTCGATGTCGGCCAGCACCGCCACCGCGGCGGTCGGCGCCAGCGCGGCGAAGCGGTGCCGCTGCGCCGCCGGCGCCTCGGCCACGGTCTCGATCAGGGTGTTCCAGGCACCGCAGTGCGGGCACTTGCCCTGCCACTTGGGTGTGCTGCCGCCGCAGTCGCTGCAGCTGTAAGTCGTCTTGTCCTTGGCCACGCGCGGCAGTGTAGGCGAGGCCCCGCGCCGCGGCCCCCTGCGGGCGCAGGAGATGCGCCCGGCCGGTCAGCCCGGGCAGGACAGGCTCAGGGCCTGCAGCGGCTGCAGCGTCGCCGGGTCGACCACCACCAGGTTGGCGCTGCGCGGTGCGTCGCCGTCGCGCGCGATGGTGCGCAGCTGCAGCTGCTGGGTGCCGGTGCGGGTGCCGGCCGGCACGTACTGCCGCACCACGAAGTCGTGGCGCAGCTCGGCGCCGGCGTTCTCGCCCGCCCTGACCTTGCTCGCATGGCCATGCTCGGTGAGCGTCCAGTAGGCCGCCCACGGCTGGTCCGGCGCCGTCGGCACCACCGTGGCCTCGAACAGGTCGGGGCCGCGCTGCAGCAGCCGGATGCTGGCGCGGGCCGGCTCGGCGCGGGTGAGCAGGGCCGAGTCGTAGTCGCGCCAGTCGCGGCCATTGCGCACCAGCTGCGGCGTGTAGATCGAGCGCAGCTGGTTGGCGGCCGCCAGTTCGCGCTGGCGGGCGGTGGCGGCGGCCAGCGCGAAGCGGTCCACCCAGCCGAGGTTGTCCCAGTAGCCGACGTGGAAGGCCTGGGCGACCACGCGGCCCTGGGCCGCCGCCGGCTTCAGCCCGCTCAGCCAGCGGTCGGCCGGCGGGCAGGAACTGCAGCCCTCGGATGTGTACAGCTCGATCACCGGGGTGAGCTGCGGCCGCGAGACCGCCTCGCAGCTGGCGGCCGCCGCCGCGGCGGACAGCGGCAGGGCGGCGCCCAGGATGAGGTGGCGCAGGCGCAGGCGCAGGGGCATGGCGGGCTCCGGAAGGTGGCGGGTGCGCGTGGGTCGCGCGGCACGCGCCGCCATTACACGCCGGCCCGCCGAAACCGGCAGCGCGCCGGCGCCAAGCCCCCGCTCAGACGATGCCGCGGTAGGAGCCGCCGTCGACCTGGATGTTCTGCCCGCAGATGAACGAGGCCTGCTCGCTGCACAGGTAGGCGCAGAGGTCGGCGAACTCTTCCGGCCGGCCGAAGCGCTTGGCGGCGATGGTGTCGACCAGCTTGGCGCGCGCCGCCTCCAGCGTGGTCCCGTCGATCCTGGCCTGGCGCTCGATCAGGTACTGCTGGCGGCCGGTGTCGATGCGCTCGGGCAAGAGGTTGTTGATGGTGACGTTGTCCACCACCACCTCGCGCGAGATCGCCTTGCACAGGGCGGTGAGCGCCGTGCGCGCCGCGGTCGACAGGCCCTGGTGCGGATTGGGCGACTTCACCATCGCCGAGGTGATGTTGACGATGCGGCCGTACCGGCGCGCCCGCATGCCGGGCAGCAGCGCGCGGATGAGGAGCGCGGCCGGCAGCATGTTCTGCTCGAACACCTGCAGGTAATCCTCGCGCGCCCAGTCCTCGAACTTGCCGGGCGTCGGGCCGGCGTTGTTGTTGACCAGGATGTCGGCGTCGGGGCAGGCGGCCACCAGGGTGGCGCGGCCCGCCTCGGTCATGATGTCGGCCACCACCGGCACCACCGGGTGGCCGGTCTCGGCCTGGATCGCCGCGGCGGTGGCGCGCAGCTTGTCTTCTGTGCGGCCGTTGACGAACACCTGGACGCCCTCGCGGGAGAGCGACAGGGCGCAGGCCCGGCCCAGGCCCTGCGAGGAAGCGCAGACGATGGCCTTGCGGCCGGCGATGTGGAGGTCCATGTCGGTTGGGCTTGGAAGGTTGGAAGTGCTGCGCCACTGTACCCAGACCCCCCGCCGCCGGCCCGGCGGCAATCCCCGATTGCCGGGGTGCAGCCAATCATTTAATATGTGAAATAACTGCCCGAGCCCATGGCGACCTCGTTCAAGCACCGCAACCTGCCCCGCCTGCTGCTGCAGGCGCGCGAGGCCGTCATGGTCCACACCCGGCCGAGCCTGCGCGGCCACGGCCTGTCCGACCAGCAGTGGCGGGTGCTGCGGGTGCTGGGCGAGCACGGCACCGTCGAGACCGGCCGGGTGGCGCGCGAGGCCTTCATCTCCGGGCCCAGCCTGACCGGCGTGCTGGCGCGAATGGAGCGCGACGGCCTGGTGCGCCGCGAGCGCGACCCCGCCGACCAGCGCCGCAGCGTGGTGGAGGCCACCGCCAAGGGCCGCCGGCTGGTCGACAAGCTGTCGCACACGGTCGAGGCCCACTACGCCTGGATGGAGCGCTCGCTCGGCGCCGCCAACCTGGAACACCTGTACCAATTGCTGGACGCCGTGATCGCCCTGGAGGGCGGCGTGCGGACCGCGGAAGGAGACCCATGCGCATCGACCACCTGATCGGCGGCAAGACCGTCGCCGGCCGCGACTACTTCGAGACCGTCAACCCGGCCACCCAGGAGGTGCTGGCCGAGGTGGCCAGCGGCGGCGCGGCCGAAGTGGACGCCGCGGTCGCCGCCGCCAAGGCCGCCTTCCCGGCCTGGGCGGCGCTGCCGGCGCCGCAGCGGGCCCGGCTGGTGCGCCGGCTGGGCGAGCTGATCACCGCCCACGTGCCGGAACTGGCGCGCACCGAGACCGACGACACCGGCCAGGTGATCGCCCAGACCGGCAAGCAGCTGGTGCCGCGCGCGGCCGACAACTTCGCCTACTTCGCCGAGATGTGCGTGCGGGTCGACGGCCACACCTACCCGACCGACACCCACCTGAACTACACGCTGTTCCACCCGGTCGGCGTCTGCGCGCTGATCTCGCCGTGGAACGTGCCGTTCATGACGGCGACCTGGAAGACCGCGCCCTGCCTGGCGTTCGGCAACACCGCCGTGCTGAAGATGAGCGAGCTGTCGCCGCTGACCGCCGCCCGGCTGGGCGAGCTGGCGCTGGAAGCCGGCATCCCGGCCGGGGTGCTGAACATCGTGCACGGCTACGGCAAGGACGCCGGCGAGCCGCTGGTGCGGCATCCCGACGTGCGGGCGATCTCGTTCACCGGTTCCACCGCCACCGGCAACCGCATCGTGCAGCAGGCCGGCCTGAAGAAGTTCAGCATGGAGCTGGGCGGCAAGTCGCCGTTCGTCATCTTCGACGACGCCGACATGGCGCGCGCGCTCGACGCCGCCGTGTTCATGATCTTCTCCAACAACGGCGAGCGCTGCACCGCCGGCAGCCGCATCCTGGTGCAGAAGTCGGCCTACCCCGACTTCGTGCAGAAGTTCGTCGAGCGCGCCAAGCGCATCACGGTGGGCGACCCGCGCGACGACAAGACCATCGTCGGCCCGATGATCTCGCCCGGCCACCTGGCCAAGGTGCGGCGCTACATCGAGCTCGGGCCCAAGGAAGGCGCCACGCTGCTGTGCGGCGGGCTCGATGCCCCGCTGCTGCCGGACCGGGTGAAGAAGGGCAACTACGTGCTGCCCACCGTGTTCGCCGACGTCGACAACCGGATGCAGATCGCGCAGGACGAGATCTTCGGCCCGGTCGCCTGCCTGATTCCGTTCGACGACGAGGCCGACGCGATCCGCATCGCCAACGCGACCCAGTACGGCCTGTCGAGCTACGTGTGGACCGAGAACATCGGCCGCGCCCACCGGGTGGCGGCGGCGGTGGAGGCCGGCATGTGCTTCGTCAACAGCCAGAACGTGCGCGACCTGCGCCAGCCGTTCGGCGGCACCAAGGCCTCGGGCACCGGCCGCGAGGGCGGCACCTGGAGCCACGAGGTGTTCCTGGAGCCGAAGAACATCGCGGTCTCGCTCGGCAGTCACCACATCCCCCATTGGGGAGCCTGACCATGGGCACCCTCGCCCTCGCCGCCAAGATCACCCACGTGCCGTCGATGTACCTGTCGGAGTTTCCCGGCCCGCACTTCGGCTGCCGCGACGCCGCCATCGCCGGGCACCAGGAGATCGACCGGCGCTGCCGCACGCTCGGCGTGGACACCATCGTGGTGTTCGATGTGCACTGGCAGGTCAACAGCGAATACCACATCAACTGCGGGCCGGCGTTCGAGGGCGTCTACACCAGCAACGAGCTGCCCCACTTCATCAAGAACCTGCCCTATGCCTACCCGGGCAACCCCGGGCTGGGCCACCTGATCGCCGACGCGGCGAACGCCATGGGCGTCAAGACCCGCGCCCACTCGGACACCACGCTGTCGCTGGAGTACGGCACCCTGGTGCCGATGCGCTACATGAACGCCGACCAGCACTACAAGGTCATCAGCATCAGCGGCTGGTGCGACTGGCACGACCTGCACGAGTCCGGGCGCTTCGGCGCCGCGGTGCGGCGCGCCATCGAGGACCACTACGACGGCACGGTGGCGGTGTTCGCCAGCGGGTCACTGTCGCACCACTTCGCCGACAATGGCCGCGCGCCCGAGTTCATGCACAAGGTCTACGACCCCTTCCTCGAGCAGGTCGATCGTCGCGTGGTGCAGCTGTGGCAGCAGGGCGACTGGGCCACCTTCATCGGCATGCTGCCGATGTATGCCGACAAGTGCTGGGGCGAAGGAGACATGCACGACACCGCGATGCTGCTGGGACTGCTGGGCTGGGACCGCTACCAGGCCCCGGTCGAGATCGTGACGCCCTACTTCGGCAGTTCGGGCACCGGCCAGATCAACGCCATCTTCCCCGTCACCCCGCTTGCCGCCTGACCCCCATGCCGCACCTCGTCATCCTCTACACCCCCAACGTCGACGCCCGCACCGACATGGGCGCGCTGTGCCGCACGCTGGCCGACGCCATGCTGCAGGTGCGCGACGAAGCCGGCCGGCAGGTGTTCCCGACCGGCGGCACCCGCGTGCTGGCCTATCCGGCGGCGCACTACGCGGTGGCCGACGGCAAGGGCGACTACGCCTTCCTGTACCTGAACCTGCGCATGGCCAGCGGCCGCAGCGACGCGGTCAAGCAGGGCGCCGGCGACGCCGTGCTGGCCGCCGCCAAGGCGCACCTGGCGCCGCTGTTCGAGCAGGGCCTGGTGGGCCTGACGGTGCAGGTCGACGAGAGTCCGGGCCAGGTCTACGACGGCAAGCACAGCACGCTGCATCCCCACTTCGCCAGCCAGACCTGACCATGTTCACGCCCGACCACATCGCGCAGCTGGCGCAGGAACTGGACACCGCCGAGCGCACCCGGGTGCAGGTGGAGCATTTCTCCAAGCGCTTCCCCGGCATGACGGTGGAGGACGGCTACGCCGTCTCACGCGCCTGGGTGGCGCACAAGATCGCCGCCGGCCGCACGGTGCGCGGCCACAAGATCGGGCTGACCTCGCGCGCCATGCAGCTGTCCAGCCAGATCGACGAGCCCGACTACGGCACCTTGCTGGACGACATGTTCTTCGAGCCCGGCCCCATCCCGGCGCAGCGCTTCATCGCGCCGCGGGTCGAGGTGGAACTGGCCTTCGTGCTCAAGCGCACGCTCGAAGGCTGCAAGGTCACCATCGACGACGTGCTGGACGCCACCGACTACGTCACCCCGGCCTTCGAGATCATCGACGCCCGCATCGAGCAGTTCGACCGCCACACGCGGGCGATGCGCAAGGTGCAGGACACCATCAGCGACAACGCGGCCAACGCCGGCATCGTGCTGGGCGGCACCCGCGTCGCCCCGCGCGCCATCGACCTGCCGTGGGTCGGCGCCATCCTGCGCCAGAACGGCGCCGTCGAGGAGACCGGGCTGGCGGCCGGCGTGCAGGGCCATCCGGCCATCGGGGTGGCCTGGCTGGCGATGAAGCTCGCGCCCTGGGGCGAGAGCCTGCAGGCCGGCGAGGTGGTGCTGGCCGGCTCGTTCACCCGTCCGGTCGCGGCCCGCGCCGGCGACCGCTTCGAGGCCGACTACGGCCCGCTCGGCCGCCTCGACTTCCAGTTCCACTAGCCTTCGAGGGGACACCCCATGCAGACACCCGTCAACCCGTTCAAGCAAGCCCTGCGCGAGCGCCGCGTGCAGATCGGCCTCTGGCAGGGCCTGGCCAGTCCCTATGCCTCGGAGATCTGCGCCGGCGCCGGCTTCGACTGGCTGCTGATCGACGGCGAGCACACGCCCAACGACCTCAACAGCACCCTGCAGGCGGCGCAGATCATCGCCGGCTACCCGGGCACGCACGCCATCGGCCGCGTCGCCATGGGCCACGGGTATGTCGGCCAGATGCTGATCAAGCAGTACCTCGACCTCGGCCTGCAGACCCTCCTGGTGCCCATGGTGGACACCGCCGAACAGGCGCGCGAGCTCGTGCGCAGCATGCGCTACCCGCCGCAGGGCGTGCGCGGCATGGCCGGCGCCCGCGCCTCGCGCTGGGGCCGCCATCCCAACTACGGCAAGGAAGCCAACGACCAGGTCTGCCTGCTGGTGCAGATGGAGACGCAGCAGGCGCTGGACAACCTGGATGCGATCCTGGCGGTGGACGGGGTCGATGGCGTCTTCATCGGCCCGGCCGACCTGTCGGCCTCGCTCGGCCACGTCGGCAACGCCGCCCACCCCGAGGTGCTGCGCACCATCGAGGGCGCCGTTGCCCGCATCAACCAGGCCGGCAAGGCGGCCGGCATCCTGTCGACCGACGATGCCCAGTCGCAGCGCTGGATCGACCTGGGCGTGCTGTTCGTCGCCGTCGGCCTGGACAACAGCATCCTGGTGCGCGGCACCGCGGCGCTGGTGGCCAAGTTCAAGGGCCGCGCGGCGGCGCCGGCGCCGACGCCCGCCCCCGGCGCCAACCCGTACGCCTGACGGAGCCGCCATGAACGCCGTCCTCCGGCCGGGCCCGGCCGCGATGCACCCGGACGAATGGCAGGCCCGGGTGCAGCTGGCCGCCTGCTACCGCATCTTCGACCTGCTCGGCTGGACGGAGATGATCTACAACCACATCACCGTGCGCCTGCCCGACAGCGTGACCGGTGGCGAGCGCCAGTTCCTGATCAACCCGTTCGGGCTGCACTACGGCGAGGTGACCGCCAGCAACCTGCTCAAGATCGACCTGCAGGGCCACAAGCTGGATGCCAGCCCCTGGCCGGTGAATCCGGCCGGCTTCACCGTGCACGCGGCGATCCACGGCGCCCTGCCCGACGCCCACTGCGTCATGCACACCCACACCACCGCCGGCCTGGCGGTGGCCTGCACCGCCGCCGGGCTGGCGCAGAACAACTTCTACTCGGCGCAGCTGCACGGCCTGGTGGCCTACCACGACTTCGAGGGCATCACCATCCACGCCGACGAGGCGCCCCGGCTGCTGCGCAACATCGGCGACAAGCCGCTGGTGATCCTGCGCAACCACGGCCTGCTGGCCTGGGCGGCGACGCTGCCGCTGGCGTTCGTGCGCCTGTGGACGCTGCAGCGCGCCTGCGAGATCCAGCTTGCCCAGGCCGCCCTCGGGCCGGCGCTCGCGGTGCCCGAAGCGGTGGCGGCCAAGACCACCCATGACTCGTTCCAGTTCGACCAGCAGTTCGGCGCCGGCCAGGACGTCTTCGACGCCCTCACCCGCCGCATCGACCGCCTCGACCCCTCCTACCAGTCCTGATCCCATGAAGGTTTGCATCTACGGCGCCGGTGCCATCGGCGGCTGGATCGGCGCCCGGCTGGCGCGCTCGGGCGCCCAGGTCAGCGTGGTCGCGCGCGGCGCGACGCTGCAGGCGCTGCAGCGCCACGGGCTGCGGCTGGAGGAAGGCGGGCAGCTGCAGGCGGCGCCGGTGCGCGCCAGCAGCAGCCCGGCCGAGCTCGGCGTGCAGGACCTGGTGGTGGTCGCCGTCAAGGCGCCGGCGCTGGCCGAGGTGGCGCAGGCCATCGGCCCGCTGCTGGGCCCCGACACCCGGGTCCTGACGGCGATGAACGGCGTGCCGTGGTGGTTCTTCGAGGGCTTCGGCGGCCCGCTGGCCGGCACCCGGCTGCGCACCGTCGACCCCGAGGGCCGCATCGCGCAGGCCATTCCCGGCCGCCAGATCATCGGCTGCGTGGTCCACGCCAGCTGCGCGCTGACCGAACCGGGATGCGTCAGGCACCACTTCGGCAACACGCTGATCGTCGGCGAGCCGGCCGGCGGCGCCAGCGAGCGGCTGTCCGCGCTGGCGGCGCTGCTGCAGCGGGCCGGCCACGAGGTGGTGGTGTCGCCGCAGATCCAGCGCGACGCCTGGTACAAGCTGTGGGGCAACATGACCGTCAACCCGGTCAGCGCCATCACCGGCGCCACCACCGACCGCATCATGGCCGACGACCTGGTGCGCGGCTTCATCTCCAGCGTGATGCTGGAGGCGCGCGAGATCGGCGCCCGCATCGGCATCCCGATCGAACAGCTGCCGGAGGACCGGCACCAGGTCACCCGCAAGCTGGGGGCCTTCAAGACCTCGATGCTGCAGGACGTGGAGGCCGGCAAGCCGGTCGAGCTCGACGCCCTGGTGGCGGTGGTGCGCGAGCTCGGGCAGCTGACCGGCGTGGCGACGCCGTACACCGACGTGCTGCTCGGGCTGGCGCGGCTGCACGCGCGCGTGCACGGGCTGTACCCGGCATGACGGCCGTCCTGCCGTCCGGCCGCGCGCTCAGCGGCGCCGCCTTCGCCACCCTGCTGCTGATCGCGCTGATGATGGGCGCCAACCACGTGGCGGCGCGCATCGCGTTCAACCACGGGGTCGATGTCGCCACCGCGGTGGTGTTCCGCAGCACCGTCACGGCCGGCGTCATCGTCGCCCTCCTGGCGCTGCAGGGCGTGCGGGTGCGCTTCACGACGCGCCAGCGGCGCTTCCTGCCGGCCATCGGCCTGCTGATCGGCGTCCAGAGCCTGTGCCTGTATTCGGCGGTGGCGCGGCTGCCGGTGGCGCTGGCGCTGCTGGCCTTCAACACCTACCCGATCTGGACCGCCCTGTGGTCGGCGCTGGTCTACCGCCACAAGCCCGAGCCGGCGACGCTGCTGGCGATGTCGGTGATCCTGTTCGGGCTGGCGCTGGCGCTCGACGTGCTGGGCGCCGCCTCCGGGCTCGGCGCCGCCGGCCAGTGGAGTCGCATCGGCGCCGGGGTGGCGTTCGCGCTGGCGGCCGGCGCCACCTTCGGCCTGGCGCTGGTGCTCACCCAGCACGAGGCCGGCGACGTCGACGGCCGGGTGCGCACCGCCACCACCATGGGCTGCGCCGCGCTGGTGGCGCTGGCCACCGTCGGCGTGCAGGGCGGCTTCCACCTGCCCGACGCCGCCGCCGGCTGGGGCGGGCTGGCCGCCCTCACCTTCCTCTACGGCACCGCCTTCACCATCATGTTCACCGTGCTGCCCAAACTGGGCGTGGTGGGCAATTCGGCCATCATGAACGTCGAGCCGGTGTTCGCGCTGGTGCTCGGCTGGCTGGTGCTGGGCCAGTCCATCGCGCCGATCCAGGTGGTCGGCGCGCTGGTCGTGGTCGGCGCTGTCGTCGTGCTGGGGTTGCGCAAGCGCTGAGGGAGCCGAACACCCGTTCGCACAAGACACCGTCCGCAGAAGACGCGAAGGTTGCGCAGAAGGCGCAGAGGCGATCCGTGGATCGACGCCCGCGCGTTCGGTCCTTTCTTCTGCGTCGTCTGCGTGCGGGTGTCCGCCTTCAGGCTTCGACCACCACCGGCACCCGCGGTGCCAGCGCGCACAGCAGCTCGTAGGCCACGGTGCCGCCGGCGCGCGCCACCTCGTCGACCGGCAGCACGGCGCCGCAGGACGAGCGGCCCCACAGCACCGCCTCGCTGCCGATGCCGGCGGCAGGCACCGGCGACAGGTCGACCGTGACCATGTCCATGCTGACCCGGCCGACCAGCCGGGTGCGCACGCCGTCGACCAGCACCGGGGTGCCGGTGGTGCAGTGGCGTGGGTAGCCGTCGGCATAGCCGCAGGCGACCACCCCGATGCGCAGCGGCGCGTCGGCCACGAAGCTGGAGCCGTAGCCCACCGTGTCGGCCGGCTGCAGCTGCTGCACGCCGATGATGCGGCTGGCCAGGGTCATGGTGGGCTGCAGCTGCCAGTGCGCGGTGTCGTGCTCGGGGAAGTCGGGCGCGCTGCCGTAGACGGCGATGCCCGGGCGCACCCAGTCGGCCCGCACCGCGGGGTCGCGGCCATGGCGCAGGACGGCGGCGCTGTTGGCCAGCGAGCGTTCGCCCGGCAGGTCGCGGCTGGCCTCGGCGAAGGCGCTCAGCTGGTGGGCGATGCCGCGCGCGGCATCGGAGTCGCTGAAGTGCGTCATCAGCGAGATCTCGTCGACCTGCGGCAGCGCCTGCAGGCGCGCATAGGCGGTGCGGAAGTGGGCCGACGGGAACCCGAGCCGGTTCATGCCGGAATTCATCTTCAGGAACACGCGGTGCGGCTGCTGGGTCTTGTGCGCGGCCAGCATGTCGATCTGCTCTTCGCAGTGCACCACGTGCCACAGCTGCAGGCGCGAGCACAGCTCCAGGTCGCGCGCCTCGAACACGCCTTCGAGCAGCAGGATGGGGCCGCGCCAGCCGAGGGCGCGCACCCGCTCGGCCTCCTGCAGATCCAGCAGCGCGAAGCCGTCGGCGGCGCGCAGGCCCTCGAACACGCGCTCGATGCCGTGGCCGTAGGCGTTGGCCTTGACCACTGCCCACAGCTTGGCGTCGGGCACTGCGCGGCGCAGGCGATCGAGGTTGTGGCGCAGGGCCTGGGGATGGATGGTGGCCAGGATCGGGCGCGGCATCGGGCGGCTGGGCTCAGGGGAAAGACGAGGATTTTGGCATTACCGCCCGTGATATAACCCGTCGGCTTGGAGGCAGCAGCAGTCAATTTCCCCGCATCGCGCCCGCCGCCGGGCACCATGCCCAAACAATGAAGCGCGGCTTCTACACCATCATGGCGGCGCAGTTCTTCTCGTCGCTCGCCGACAACGCGCTGTTCGTCGCCGCGGTGGAACTGCTGAAATCGGGCGGCGCCGCCGAATGGCAGCGCGCCGCGCTGGTGCCCATGTTCGCGCTGTTCTACGTCGTGCTGGCCCCGTTCGTGGGCGCCTTCGCCGATGCGCTGCCCAAGGGCAAGGTCATGTTCCTGAGCAACGCGATCAAGGTCGTGGGCTGCCTGCTGATGCTGTTCGGCACCCACCCGCTGATGGCGTACGCGATCGTCGGCCTGGGCGCGGCGGCCTACTCGCCGGCCAAGTACGGCATCCTCACCGAGCTGCTGCCCTCCTCGCAGCTGGTCAAGGCCAACGGCTGGATCGAGGGCCTGACCATCGCCTCCATCATCCTGGGCATCCTGCTCGGGGGCCAGCTGGTGGGCCATGCGGTCGCCGGCCGGCTGCTGGCGATGGACTTCCCGATGATGGACACCGGGGTCGACACGGCGCCCGAAGCGGCCATCGCGGTGCTGATCCTGGTCTACGCGGTGGCCGCCTGGTTCAACACGCGCATCCCGCACACCGGGGTCGAGATGCGGCCGATCCCGCGCAACGCGCTGGAACTGGTGCCCGACTTCTGGACCTGCAACTCGCGCCTGTGGCGCGACAAGCTGGGGCAGATCTCGCTGGCCACCACCACCCTGTTCTGGGGCGTCTCGGGCAACCTGCGCTACATCATCCTGGCCTGGAGCGCCGCCGCCCTGGGCTACAGCACCACCCAGGCCTCCAGCCTGTCCGGCGTGGTGGCGCTGGGCACGGCGGTGGGCGCCGTCCTCGCCTCGGCCCGCATGCGGCTGGATAGCGCCACCAGCGTCATGCCCATGGGCATCGCCATGGGCCTGCTGGTCATCCTGATGAATTTCATCGGCAACGTCTGGGTGGCGGCGCCCTTCCTCATCCTGCTGGGCGGCCTGGGCGGCTTCCTGGTGGTGCCGATGAACGCGCTGCTGCAGCACCGCGGCCACAACCTGATGGGCGCCGGCCGCTCGATCGCGGTGCAGAACTTCAACGAGCAGGCCTGCATCCTCGGCCTGGGTGCCTTCTACAGCCTGTCGGCCGGGCTGGGCCTGTCGGCCTTCGGCGCCATCACGGTGTTCGGGGTGGTGGTGGCCGGCGCCATGTGGCTGATCCAGCGCTGGCACGCCAGCAACCTCGTGAAGCACCGCGAGGAACTCGATCACCTGCTGCGCATCGCCCGCCAGGACACCGGCCATGGCGGGGCCTGACGGCCGCGCCACCGCCGCCCTCGCCCTGGTCGTCAACGCGTTCGTCTGGGGCGTCTCCTGGTGGCCGTTCCGCCACCTGCACCAGCACGGCCTGCACCCGCTGTGGGCCACCGCGGCGATCTACGTGCTGTCGCTGGCCGTCCTGCTGGCGCTGTGGCCGCGGGCCTGGCGCGGCGCCGCCGGCCAGCCGCAGCTGTGGCTGCTGCTGGTCGCCGCCGGCCTGACCAACGTCGGCTTCAACTGGGCCGTGACCGTCGGCGACGTGGTCCGGGTGGTGCTGCTGTTCTACCTGATGCCGGCCTGGAGCGTCCTGCTCGCCTGGCCGCTGCTGGGCGAGCGGCCGACGCCGGCGGCGCTGCTGCGGCTGGGCGTGGCACTGGCCGGCGTGGTGACGATCCTCCAGACCCCCGGCACGCCGTGGCCGGTGCCGGAGAGCCTGGCCGACCTCCTCGCGCTGCTGGGCGGCTTCAGCTTCGCGCTCACCAACATCCTGCTGCGCCGGCTGCAGGCGGCCCCGGCCGTCACCCGGGTCGCCACCATGTTCGCCGGTGGCGCGCTGGCCGCCGGCGGCGCCGCCCTGGTCGGGCTGGCGCAGGGCACGGTGGCCGCGCCGGCGGCGCTGCCGCTGCCGGCGCTGGGCGTGGGCCTGCTGCTCAGCCTGGGGTTCCTGGTCGGCAATGCGGCGCTGCAATACGGGGCCTCGCGGCTGCCGGCCCAGACCACGGCGCTGGTGATGCTGTCCGAGGTGCTGTTCGCCAGCGCCACCTCGGTCGCGGCCGGCGCGGCCGAGCTCGCGGCGCGCACCTGGACCGGCGGGGCGCTGATTCTCGCGGCGGCCGCATGGTCGGCCTGGGCGGCCCCCGGGCCCGCCAGGCCGGCCCGCGCACAATCGGCCGCATGACCACCGCCTACGATTTCGAGGTCCGCCGCATCGACGGCCAGGCCGTGCCGCTGCGCCAGTACGAAGGCCAGGTGCTGCTGGTGGTGAACACCGCCAGCGCCTGCGGCTTCACCCCGCAGTTCGCCGGCCTGCAGGCGCTGCACCAGCAGTACGCCGGGCGCGGCCTGGTCGTGCTGGGCTTCCCGTCGAACCAGTTCGGCGCCCAGGACCCGGGCAGCAACGCCGAGATCGCGCAGTTCTGCCAGCGCAACTACGGCGTCGACTTCCCGATGATGGAAAAGATCGAGGTCAACGGCGGCGGCGCCGACCCGCTCTACCAGTGGCTGACGCGGGAAGCGCCGGGCCTGCTGGGCACCACCGGCATCAAGTGGAACTTCACCAAGTTCCTGGTCGGCCGTGATGGCCGCGTGATCCGGCGCTACGCGCCCCAGGACGCACCGGCCTCGCTGGCCGCCGACATCGAGGCGGCGCTGGCGGCCTGAGCGCCGCGCCGGGGCCGGCTCAGGCCGCGACGATGGCCTCGTCCAGCACCTCGACCCAGTGCCGCACCGGGGTGGCGGTGCCGCTTTGCAGGTGGGTGATGCAGCCGATGTTGGCCGACAGGACGGCGCGCGGCGCCAGCGCGCCCAGGTGGCCGAGCTTGCGGTCGCGCAGCTGGCCGGCGATGTCGGGGTGCAGCACGGAGTAGGTGCCGGCCGAGCCGCAGCACAGGTGGGCCTCGTTCGGCGCGACGCGCACGTCGAAGCCGAGCGCCTGCAGGTGGGTCTCGACCCCGCCGCGCAGCTTCTGGCCATGCTGCAGCGTGCACGGCGGGTGGTACGCCAGCACGCCCTCGGGCGCGCGCACCTTGCCCTGCAGCGCGCCGGCGATCGCCGGCAGCAGTTCGCTGAGGTCGCGCGTCAGGCCGCTGATGCGGGCCGCCTTGTCCGCGTACTGCGGGTCGTGCTTCAGGTGGTGGCCGTACTCGCGCACCGTCACGCCGCAGCCGGAGGCGTTCATGACGATGGCCTCGATCTCGCCGCGCTCGACCCAGGGCCACCAGGCGTCGACGTTGCGCCGCATCTGCTCCAGGCCGCCGGCCTGGTCGTTCAGGTGGAACTTCACCGCGCCGCAGCAGCCGGCGGCCGGCGCCAGCAGCGCCTGGATGCCGGCGGCGTCGAGCACGCGGGCGGTCGCGGCGTTGATGTTGGGCGCCATCGACGGCTGCACGCAGCCGGCCAGCATCAGCACCTTGCGCGCATGGCTGCGCGTCGGCCAGCGCCCGGCCGGCTGCGCCGCCGGCACCTTGGCCTTGAGGACGCCCGGCAGCAGGCCGCGCACCGCCTGGCCCAGCTTCATCGCCGGCCCGAACAGCGGTGACGTCAGCCCCTCCTTGAGGCTCCAGCGCAGCGCCTGTTCGCCGGCGCCGCGCGGCACCTTGGCCTCGACGATGCGGCGGCCGATGTCGACCAGGTGGCCGTACTGCACCCCGCTCGGGCAGGTGCTCTCGCAGTTGCGGCAGGTGAGGCAGCGGTCCAGGTGCAGCTGGGTCTTCCCGGTCGGCTGCTCGCCCTCGAGCACCTGCTTGATCAGGTAGATGCGGCCACGCGGGCCGTCGAGCTCGTCGCCGAGCAGCTGGTAGGTCGGGCAGGTGGCGGTGCAGAAGCCGCAGTGCACGCACTTGCGCAGGATCGCCTCGGCGTCCTGGCCGTCGGCGGTGCCGGCGAATTCGGGGGACAGGTGGGTCTGCACGGGGACTAGAACTCGGGGGCCAGGCGGCCGCGGTTGAAGATGCCGGCCGGGTCGAACTGCCGCTTGAGTTCGCGCTGGATCCGGTCCAGGGGCGGCGCCGGCGGCTGGAAGCGCCGCTGCGCACCGGCAGTGGCGGTGCGGAACAGGGTGGCATGGCCGCCGGCCGCCAGCGCGGTCCGGCGCAGCCGCTCGGCGCCGGCCGCATCGGCCGGATCGAGTGCCAGCCAGCGCTGGCCGCCATGCCACTCGACCAGCGGCGGCTCCGGCCCTTCCAGCACGGGCGCGGTCTGCGGCACCGACAGGCGCCACAGGTCGCGCCCGGCGCGGGCGGCGAACCAGGGCAGCTGCTGGTCGCGGCAGCCCTGCCAGTGCGCCGCGGCGGCGGCAGCGTCCGGGCGCTCGCCCCCGAGGGTGCGGCAGGCGGCGTCGACCGCGGCCACCGCGCCGCGCAGGCGCAGCAGCAGCGTGCCGCGGCCGCTGTCCTCGTGCCAGCTGCTGGCGTTCAGCGGCAGCGGCTGGCCGCCCCAGGCGTTCAGGCGCTGCAGGGCCTGCGCCTGCGACAGCTCGAACGCCAGCGTCGCCTCGGCCGGCGCCCGCGCCAGCACCTTGAGGCTCACCTCGACGAGCAGGCCCAGCGTGCCGAGCGCGCCGACCATCAGCCGGGAGACGTCGTAGCCGGCGACGTTCTTCATCACCTGGCCGCCGAACGTGAGCAGCTCGCCCTGGCCGTTGACCAGCGACAGCCCCAGCACGTAGTCGCGCACCGCGCCCACGCTGGCGCGCGCCGGCCCGGACAGGCCGGCCGCCACCATGCCGCCCACCGTGGGCGCGCCGCCGAAGCGTGGCGGCTCGAACGGCAGGCACTGGCCGCGCCCGGCCAGCACGGCTTCGAGCTCGGCCAGCGGCGTGCCGGCCCCCACCGTGACCACCAGCTCGCTCGGCTCGTAGCTGCGGATGCCGGCCAGCCCGCGGGTGTCGAGCAGCTCGCCCTCCAGGCGGTCGCCGTAGAAATCCTTGCTGCCGCCGCCACGCAGGCGCAGCGGCGTGCCGGCCGCGGCCGCCGCACGGATGCGCTCGATGCAGGCAGTGAGGGCGGCTTCCATGCGCCCGATGGTAAGCGCCGCCGCCGAGCCGGCCAGGCGGCCAGCCCCTGAAGTTTTTTGCCGTCAGTCGCTGAAGAAATTGACGGCCAGCCCCGGCACCGCGACCCGGGTCGCCACCACCCGGCCGGACAGCGGGTAGTGCGCCCGTTCGGCCGCCGGCCGGTTGCCGGCGCTGGTGAGGTAGAGCGTGCGCAGGTCGTCGCCGCCGAAGCACGGCATGGTGGGGCAGGGCATCGGCGTCGCCAGCTCCTGCAGCAGCGTGCCGGCCGGCGACAGCTGCACCAGCCGGCCGCCCTCGTAGAGCGCGCACCAGTAGTTGCCGTCGCGGTCGACCGCCGCGCCGTCGGGACGGCCGCCATAGCCCGGCTGGCCGGGCTGCCAGCCGGCCGGCTTGGGCGCGAACTGGTGGAACAGGCGCGGGCGCGCCAGCCGGTTGCCGGCCGCGTCCCAGTCCCAGGCGCGCACGGCATGGGCCTGGGTGTCGGCCCAGTAGACGGTGTCGGCGGCCGGCGACCAGGCCAGCCCGTTGCCGGTGGTGGCCTCGCCGGCCAGCCGCGCCAGGGCCGCGCCGGCCTCCAGGCTGAACAGCTCGGCGCGTGCCGCATGCTTGGGCTCGAACAGCGTGCCGGCCCAGAAGCGGCCGCGCGGGTCGGCCTTGCCGTCGTTGAAGCGCGTGGTGGCCGCGTCGTAGGGCGCCGGCTGCAGCAGCTCGAGGTCGCCGCCCCAGCGGCGCGCGCGGTAGATGCCATCACGCAGCGCGACCACCAGCCCGCCGCTGCGCGCCGGCGCGATGCAGCCGGGATCCTGCGGCACCGGCCAGCTGTCCACGCGGCCATCGGCCGGGTCGACCCGCCGCAGCCGGCGGCCGGGGATGTCGATCCAGTACAGCCGCCGCTCGTGCGGGTGCCAGAACGGCGACTCGCCGAGCTGGTCGGCGGCGTCCACCACGGGCTGCCAGCGCTCCATCACGTGCTCCGTCGAAGTGAGCGGCGATTCTGCCCGCAGCGTCTGCCGATGAGTCCCGCCGCGGGCGACGAGTCGCTACCATGGACCACCGATGACTGCCTCCAGCCCTCCCGAAGCCCGCCTGCTGCGGGTCGAATCGGCCCGCTATGCGCTGCTGCGCCGCCTGGCCGCCGGCATGCGCCACCAGCTGGTCATGCACCTGCAGCCGATCGGCATGGTCACCGAGGTGATGGCGCGCCGGCTGCGCCAGCCCGAGCCCGACCTGGCCCAGTTGCACGACGGCGTGCACAAGGTCAACACCTATTCGCGCGCCGCCGTCGACGCCTGCCTGGACGTGATCACCTGGCTGGCGCCCGACCCGGCCGCCACGCTGTCCGTGGACGCCGCCGCGAAAGAATGCCTGGAGCTGCTGCGCAGCAACCTGAGCTTTCGCGGCTTTGCCCTGCGCAGCGAGGTGCAGGCGCTGCCGCAGCCGGTGGGCCGCACGGCGGTGCGCATGCTGCTGGCCGGCAGCCTGCTCGCCCTCACCGACGCGGCCAAGGCGCCCGCCGACCTGGTGCTCAGCGCCACCGCCGACGAGTACGCGGCCCGCCTCACGATCGAGCTGCGCCCCAGCCAGGCCGACGTCCCGCCGGCCGGCGATCCGCCCTACCGCGCCCTGCGCTGGGAAGAGATCGACGCCATGGCCGACGCCGAGGACGTCCGCATCGAGCGCACGCCCACCTCCGTCACCCTGACCTTCAACGTCCTGGAATAAGCGCTGGATTCAGCCAGGCCGGCGTAGCCGGCGAGCCGTTCGCGCGGAATGCATTGCAGCGCGAACACCCTTTGACCCTGATCCGGCTCCGCCGGTCCAGGGTCAACTGTTTGTAGAGCCACTCGCGAAACGCGCAGCGTTTTGCGAGTGGCGCCCAAAAAAAAGGCCCGCCGAAGCGGGCCGAACATCCAAAGGAGACTCTTGCTTGACAAGCCTGCCTCGGCGCTGCCGCCGCGGCAGCCCGATCAACGGTTGTAGGCGGATTCGCCGTGCGAGGAGATGTCGAGGCCTTCGCGCTCTTCTTCCTCGGTGACCCGCAGGCCGACCACCAGGTCGACGATCTTGTAGGCGACGAAGGCCACCACCGCCGACCAGACGATGGTGGTCAGCACGCCCTGCAGCTGGATCCAGACCTGGCCGCCAATCGAGTAGTCGGGGTTGACCTTGTTGGCCACGTAGTCGTACACGCCCATGCCGCCCAGGGACGGCGAGGCGAACACGCCGGTCATCAGCGCGCCCAGGATGCCGCCCACGCCGTGCACGCCGAACACGTCCAGCGAGTCGTCGGCGCCCAGCAGGCGCTTGAGGCCGTTGACGCCCCACAGGCAGACCAGGCCGGCCAGCAGGCCGATCACGATCGAGCCCATCGGGCCGACGAAGCCGCAGGCCGGGGTGATGGCCACCAGGCCGGCGACGGCGCCGGAGGCGGCGCCCAGCATCGAGGCCTTGCCCTTGGACAGTGCCTCGCCCGAGATCCACGACAGGGTGGCGGCGGCGGTGGCCAGCAGCGTGTTGACGAAGGCCAGGGCGGCGACGCCGTTGGCTTCCAGGTTGGAGCCGGCGTTGAAGCCGAACCAGCCCACCCACAGCATCGCGGCGCCGACCATGGTGAGGGTCAGGCTGTGCGGCGCCAGGGCTTCCTTGCCGTAGCCCACGCGCTTGCCGATCACGTAGGCGCCCACCAGGCCGGCGACACCGGCGTTGATGTGCACCACGGTGCCGCCCGCGAAGTCGAGCGCGCCCTTGGCCCACAGCCAGCCGGCCGCGGCCGTCACGGTGTCGAGCGTCTTGGCGTCGGTGATGGCGTCCGGGCCGTCCCAGTACCAGACCATGTGGGCGATCGGCAGGTAGCTGAACGTGAACCAGATGACGCAGAACAGCAGCACGGCCGAGAACTTGATGCGCTCGGCGAAGGAGCCGACGATCAGCGCGCAGGTGATGGCGGCGAAGGTGGCCTGGAAGGCGACGAACGTAAGCTCGGGGATGACCACGCCCTTGCTGAAGGTCGCGCCCACCGAGTCGGGCGTGATGCCGGCCAGGAACACCTTGCTGAAGCCGCCCATGAACGGACTGCCACCGGTGAACGCCACGCTGTAGCCGTACAGGGCCCACAGCACGTAGATCAGCGCGGTGACGACGAACACCTGCATCAGCACCGACAGCATGTTCTTGCTGCGCACCAGGCCGCCGTAGAACAGGGCCAGGCCGGGGATGGTCATGAAGATGACCAGGGCGGTGGCCACGGTCATCCAGGCGGTGTCACCCTTGTTGGGGACCGGCGCCGACGCCGCGGCTGCGGCGGGTGCCGCGGCGGCAGCGGCCGCGGCCGGCGCAGCCGCCGTGCCTGCAGCGGGAGCGCTCGCATCGGCGGCGGGAGCGGCCGCGGCGGCCGGCGCGGCAGGGGTCTGCGCCAGGGCCGCCACGCTGCCGCCGAGGAGACCCAGCCCGAGGGCGAGGGAAGCGAGTAGCTTTCTCATGGTTGTCTTTTCCTCAGTTGACTGCTTAGAGAGCGTCCTTGCCGGTCTCGCCGGTGCGGATGCGGACGACCTGCTCGAGGTCGTAGACGAAGATCTTCCCGTCACCGATCTTGCCGGTGCGGGCGGCGGCCTCGACCGCCTCGATGACGCGCTCGACGAGGTCGTCGGCGACCGCGGCTTCGATCTTCACCTTGGGCAGGAAGTCGACGACGTATTCGGCGCCGCGGTACAGCTCGGTGTGCCCCTTCTGGCGGCCGAAGCCCTTGACTTCGGTCACGGTGATGCCCTGCACACCGATGCCGGACAGGGCTTCGCGCACTTCGTCCAGCTTGAAGGGCTTGATGATGGCGGTGACGAGTTTCATGCTTGCTCCAGGGCCTCGGAAGGCAGGGTCAGAAAGTCTTGCCGACCGACAGCACCAGCCCGGTCTTGCCGGCGGCCTTGGTCGCGCTCAGGTCGGTGCCGGCATAGCCCTTGTGGGACGTGCCGACGACGGCAGCGGTGAACATGTAGCCGCTGAAGTCCTTGCCCACGCTCAGCTTGTAGTCGCCGACGCTCTTGGGCAGGCTGGCGCCGCCGACGTCGCTGGTCAGCGTGAACTGGCCGTTGTTCTTCAGGGTCAGCAGGCCGTAGTGGGCGCCGACGATGAAGCCGCTGAAGTCCTGGCTGTACGACAGGTCGAGGTAGGTGGTGCCCTTGGTCGACGACAGCGCGGTGCCGCCGATCTCGCCGGTCACCGTGGCGAGCTGGAAGTAGTCGTCGATCGCGTAGTACAGCTTGCCGGAGAAGGGGCCGTAGGACAGGCCGGCGTAGATCTCCTTGTTGTCGATCTTGGTCCCCAGGCCGGTGGTGGCGGCGGTGTCCTTGCCGCTCTTCGGGTAGTAGTAGTAGATCGCGCCGAGGTCGTAGCCCACGCCGCTGAACTCGCCCTTGTAGCCGCCGTAGAAGTCCATCTCGAGGCTGGCGCCGTTGTACAGCGTGTCCTTGACGTTGGAGTTCCAGTTGCCGACATAGAAGCCGGACTTGTGGGCGATGTCGAACCCGCCCTGCAGCGCCGGGCCGTAGTTGGTCTGGGTGAAGCCGCGGAACCGGTAGTCGGATGCCAGCGTCACGTTGCCCGTGACCGTCCAGTCGGGCTCGGGCGCCTTCGTCTGGGCGAAGGCGGCGCCCGACAGCACCAATGAGGACAGCAGCACGGTGGTTTTGAAATTCATGGGGTTCTCGCTCCGTCTTGGTAAAAAAAGGTTGCTGGCGACCCTCTAAGCAGGACGCGTGCCAAATGTCACAAGGGATGGCGCGACTGTCGGCCGGGCCGTGCCGCGAGCCGTTGCAGGGCCTCGGAGACGGCTCAACCAGCCGTTTTGCACCGTCCGAGTGCGTTCTTGTTTTTCCTGGCGTGCACCACGGACAGCCACGCACCCAAACAGGGAGGGACCTGGCATGAGCTTGTCTTTGGTGCGCAGCCGCGCACTGCTGGGGCTCGAGGCCGCGCAAGTCACGGTCGAGGTGCATCTGGCCTGCGGCCTGCCCAGCTTCACGCTGGTCGGGCTGGCCGATGTCGAGGTCAAGGAGGCGCGCGAGCGGGTGCGCTCCGCCCTGCTGACCTGCGGCCTGGACTTCCCGCACGACCGCCGCATCACCGTCAACCTGGCGCCGGCCGACCTGCCCAAGGACTCGGGCCGGTTCGACCTGCCGATCGCGCTCGGCATCCTGGCCGCCAGCGGCCAGCTCGACGGCGCGGCCCTCGACGGCTTCGAGTTCGCCGGCGAGCTCTCGCTGTCCGGCGAATTGCGGCCGGTGCGCGGCGCGCTGGCCATGAGCCTGGCGCTGCGCGCCGGCGCCAGCGGCACCCAGCTCGTGCTGCCCCCCGGCAGCGCGGAGGAGGCGGCACTGGTGCCGGGCGCGCGGGTCTGGCGCGCCGCCCACCTGATGGACGTGGTCGGGCGCTTCCAGCCCGGCGCCGCGGCGCCGCCGGCCGGCTGGCAGGCGGTGCGACTGGAGCCGCCGGCCGGCCAGGCCCGCCACGCCGACCTGGCCGACGTGAAGGGCCAGGCCGCGGCCAAGCGGGCGCTGGAGATCGCGGCGGCGGGCGGCCACGGCATCCTGCTGGTCGGCCCGCCGGGCTCGGGCAAGTCGATGCTGGCGCAGCGCTTTGCCGGCCTGCTGCCGCCCATGTCGGTCGACGAGGCGCTGGAAAGCGCCGCCATCGCCAGCCTGGCCGGCCGCTTCGAGCTGGCCCGCTGGGCGGTCCGGCCGACCTGCAGCCCGCACCATTCGGCCAGCGCGGTGGCGCTGGTGGGCGGCGGCTCGCCGCCGCGCCCGGGCGAGATCTCGCTCGCCCACCGCGGCGTGCTGTTCCTCGACGAGCTGCCGGAGTTCCCGCGCGCGGCGCTGGAGGCACTGCGCGAGCCGCTGGAGACCGGCCACATCACCATCGCCCGGGCCGCCCGCCGGGCCGAGTTCCCGGCCCGCTTCCACTTCATCGCCGCCATGAATCCCTGCCCGTGCGGCTGGCGCGGCGCGGCCCACCGCAACTGCCGCTGCGCTCCCGACCAGGTGAGCCGCTACCAGGGCAAGCTGTCGGGGCCGCTGCTCGATCGCATCGACCTGCACGTGGAGGTGCCGGCCCTGGGGCCGCAGGAGCTGCTCGGGGCGCCGCCGGGCGAGCCGTCGGCGCAGGTGCGCGCACGCTGCGCGGCCGCGCGCGCGCGCGCGCTGGCGCGCCAGGGGGTGGCCAACCAGCGGCTGGAGGGCGCCGACATCGACACCCACGCCCGCCTGGACGGCGCGGCGACGGCCTTCCTGCACCACGCCGCCGGCCGCCTGGCCTGGAGCGCCCGCGCCACCCACCGCGTGCTCAAGGTCGCCCGCACGGTGGCCGACCTGGACGGCTGCGCCGAGGTGCAGGTGGCGCACGTGGCCGAGGCGGTGCAGTACCGGCGCGCGCTCGCCACGCCGGCCTAGGGGGGCGGCCGGTCAGCGGGCGTAGGCCGGCCCGGCCGCGGCCGGCGCTGCCCGCGCGGCGCGCTCGGCCCGGGCCTCCTCGGCCGCCTTGGCGCAGCCGGCCGAGAACAGCAGCACCGCGCCCGAGAAGTACATCCATATCAGCAGCACCACCAGCGACCCGGCCGCGCCGTAGGCCGAGACGACCGCCGCCGTCGACAGGTAGAACGTGAGCAGCTGGCGGCCGACGGTGAACAGGATCGCGCCCACCACCCCGCCCAGGACCAGGAAGCGCAGCCCCGGCTTGGGCCCGCCGCTCAGGCGCATCAGGGCCACGAACAGTGCCGCGCACAGGCCGAACGAGGCCAGCTCGTTGAGCACCCGCAGCACCGCCTCCAGGGCGGCGCGGTCGCCGGCCCAGCCGGCGGCGACCGCCAGCACGGTGGACAGCACCAGCGACACCAGCAGCAGGAAGCCGAACACCAGGATGTAGGCCACGCCGCGCAGGCGCAGCGAGGCGCTGTGCCACCAGCTGGGCCGGGGCGGCGGGCCGCCGTCGGACCAGACCCGCGCGAACGACTCCTGCAGTTCGCCGAACACGCCGGTGGCGCCGAACAGCAGCACGCCGAAGCCGACCACGGTGGCCAGCAGCCCCTGGCCCGGCTCGCGCGCGCTGGCCAGGGCCTGCTGGATCACCGCCGCGCCCTGCGCGCCGACCACGGCGTCGGCCTGGTGCACCAGGGTCTGCTGCAGCGTCTGCCGGTCCACCCACCAGCCCAGCATCGCCACCATCACCAGCAGCAGCGGCGCCAGGCTCAGCATGCCGTAGAACGACATGGCGGCCGCCATGCGCATGCCGCCGGCGCCGCTCCACAGGTTGGCGGCGCGCACGAGGGGCCGCAGCGGGCGCAGCAGGCGGTCGGCCGCGGCCCGGGCGGCGGCTGGAAACCGGGTCATGGCCCCAGCATGGTTGGGCCGGCCGGCGACAACCATCGGCGCTGCCCGTCGCCCGCCGTAGGCCGCTGCCGACGCGCCGCCGGGAACGGTCGGTTGCGAGACGGGATCGGAGATCAGGTACCCTGCGGTGCTTGCTGCTTTGCTGAGCAGGCCGCGCTGTGCCCGGTGCATAGCGGTACTGCCCGACTGGAAGCCCCTGTGAACGACCAAGACACCCTGCTGGAACGACCCCCGCTGGCGCCGGGCGCCGAACGGCGCCTGCCGGCGTCGCAGCGCCCGTCCGCCACCACCGCCGCCAACCTCGTCGCCGTACCCAAGCGCAACGCGCGCCCCAGCCTGTCGCTGGTGCTGCCGTGCCGCAACGAGGCCCGCAACCTGGAGACCCTGCTGCCGCTGCTGCTGGCGCGCCTGGGCAAGCTGGTCGACCACTGGGAAGTGGTGCTGGTCGACGACGGCAGCACCGACGACACGGTCGAGGTCATGCGCCGCTGGTCGGCCTGTCCCGGGTTCACCGCCGTGCAGCTGTCGCGTAACTTCGGCAAGGAAGCCGCACTCACGGCCGGGCTGCGCCAGGCCCATGGCGAGGTCGTGATCAGCATGGACGCCGACCTGCAGCACCCGCCGCGGCTGCTGGAGGACATGCTGGCCCACTGGCGCGACGGCGCCGACGTGGTCTATGCCGTCAAGGCCAACCGGGCCGACGAGGGCCCGGTCAAGCGCTGGGGGTCGCGCGCCTTCTACCGCCTGCTCAACGCCTTCGAGCGCTTCGAGGTGCCGGCCGACGGCGGCGACTTCCGCCTGATGGACCGCGCCGTCGTCGACGCCCTGCTGGCGCTGCCCGAGCGCAACCGCTTCATGAAGGGCCTGTACGCCTGGGTCGGCTTCCACGCCGTGCCCCTGCCCTACCTGCCCGAGGACCGGGTCCACGGCCACAGCCACTTCCGCTTCCGCCAGCTGCTGGGGCTGTCGCTCGACGGCCTGACCGCCTTCACCACCTGGCCGCTGCGGCTGGCCACGGTGTGCGGCATCATCGTCGCCCTGGCCGCCCTGGTCTACGGCGGTGCGGTCGCGGTCAGCTACCTGCTGTGGGGCAACCCGGTGTCCGGCTGGACCACCATCGTGGTCGGCCTGGCTGCGCTGATGGGCATCCAGATGATCCTGCTGGGGATCATGGGCGAGTACATCGGCCGCATCTTCGAGGAGGTCAAGGGCCGCCCGATCTACGTCGTCAAGGATGTCCTGGGCCACGGCCTGAAGGCACCCGGCGGATGACGCCGGCCCGCTGGCGCCGGCCCGCCGGCGTGCCGCTGCTGCTGGCGGCGTTCGCCTGGCTCGCCTGCACCGCCTGGCTGCGGCCGCTGGCCCTGCCCGACGAGGGCCGCTACATCGGCGTGGCCTGGGAGATGGTGCGCTCGGGCGACTGGATCACGCCCACCCTCAACGGCCTGCCCTACTTCCACAAGCCGCCCCTGTTCTACTGGCTCACCGCGGGTGCGCTGTCGCTGGCCGGCAACGTGGCCTGGGCCGGCCGCATCGCGCCCTGGGCCGGCGCCTGCCTGCTGGTGGGGTCGGCCTACCTGTTCGGGCGCCGCTGGCTGGGCGAACGGGGCGCCTTCCACTGGTTGCTGGTGCTGCTGACGCTGCCGCTGGTGTTCGTGGCGGCGCAGTACGCCAACCTCGACATGCTGGTGGCCGGCTGCATCACGGCCTGCATCCTGGCCTTCGCGCAGGCGGCGCTGCTCGAGCCGGGCGCGCCGGGACGGCGCCAGGCGCTGCTGGCCGGCTACGCGTTCGCCGCCCTGGGGGTGCTGGCCAAGGGCCTGATCGGCATCGTGCTGCCCGGGATGGTGCTGGTGGTCTGGCTGGTGGTGGCCGGGCGGCCGCTGCAGCTGCTGCGCCTGCTCTGGCTGCCGGGGCTGCTGCTGTTCCTGGCGCTGGCCGCGCCCTGGTTCCTGGCCATGCAGGCCCGCTTCGCCGAATTCGCGCACTACTTCTTCGTCGTCCAGCACTTCGGCCGCTACACCACCGAAGGCTTCAACAACGCCCGCCCGTTCTGGTTCTTCCCCGCCGTGCTGGCGCTGCTGGGGCTGCCCTGGTCGGCCTGGCTGGCCACGCGCCGTCCGGCCGCCGCCACCGAGGTGGAACCGGCGCTGCGCCGCCTGATGTGGGTCTGGCTGGCGGTCATCGTGGGCTTCTTCTCGCTGCCCAACTCCAAGCTGGTCGGCTACGTGCTGCCGGCGGCGGCGCCGTTCGCCTTCCTGCTGGCGCAGCGCTGGCAGGCCCGCCGCGATGCCCCGGGCTGGCCGGGCCGGCTGGCGCGCGCCACCGCGCCGCTGGCGGCCGTGCTGTGCCTGGCGGGCGTGGTCGCCGCCGCCTTCCAGGTGCCCAAGAGCAGCAGCCCGCTGGCCGCGGCCATCGCCGCCCGGCCGCCGCAGCCGGTCGCCTTCGTCGAGGGCTACTACTTCGACCTGCCGTTCTACGCCCGCCTGCGCCAGCCGGTGCCGGTGCTCGATCGCTGGGACGACCCCCGGACCACGGCGCGCGACAACTGGCGCCGCGAGCTGGCCGACGCGGGCGCCTTCGCGCCGCAGGCGGTGGCCGAGCGCCTGGTGCTGCCGGCCGTGCTCGGCCAGCCGGGCAACTGCCCGGGCGGCCGCAGCTGGCTGGTCGGCCCGGCCGACCTGGGCAAGCGCTGGCCGCTGCTGGCGGCCGCGCAGCCGGTGGCAGCGAGCCGCGAGGTGGCCCTGTGGGAGCTCAGGGACTGGGCGGCGACGCCGGCGGCCTGTGCCGGAACGCCCAGGCCGAACTGAGCACGTAGGTCATGACCGCCACGCCGACCAGCACCAGCGCCAGCGCGACGTCGTACCGCACCGGCGCCAGCCGCAGCAGCAGCGCGTACGCCGCCTCGTTGACGGCGAAGCCGGCCGCCGACAGGGCGAAGAAACGCGGGGCCGCATGCCGCACCGGCGCCGCGCGGTCGCCGAACGTGAACCGGTGCTGGCCGGCGAACGACACCAGGAAGGCCACCAGCCAGCCGGCCACGTTGGCCGCCAGCGGCGGCGCCAGCCCCGCCTCCACCACCGCCACCACCACCGCGAAATGGACGGCGGCGGCGGTGGCGCCGACGGCGACGAAGGTGGCCAGGCGGCGCAGCGGCTTCATGCCGGAATGAAGCCGGCCATGCGGCGGATCGTGCTGTGCATCGACGACTATGCGCTGCGCCCGGGCGTGGACGCCGCGGTGCTGGAGCTGGCGGCGCGCGGACTGGCCTCGGCCACCAGCTGCCTGGTGGGCAGCCCGCGCTGGCCGGCGGCGGCAGCGGCCCTGCGCGCGGCCGACACCAGCCGGCTCGACGTCGGGCTGCACCTGGACTTCACCGAGGCGCCGTTCGACGGCTCGCTGCGGCATGGACTGGGCGACTTCATCACCCGAGCGTACCTCCACCGGCTGCCGGCCCAGCGGCTGGCGGCCGAGATCCGGGCCCAGTTCGATGCCTTCGAGCAGGCCATGGGGCGGGCGCCCGACCATGTCGACGGCCACCAGCACGTGCACCAGCTGCCCGGGGTGCGCGAGCGGGTGCTGGAGGAGCTGGCGCGGCGCGGCCATGCGCGCTGCTGGTTGCGCGGCACCGCGGTGCCGGCCGGCGAGGCGGGCCTGAAGCCGCGCCTGATCGCGGCCCTGGGCGGCCCCGCGCTGCGGCGGCGGGCGCGGCGCCAGGGCGCGCGCACCAGCGGCCACCTGCTGGGCGTGTACGACTTCGGCGGCGACGCCGCGCGCTACCGCGCGCTGCTGGCCGGCTGGCTGGCGCGCGCGCAGGACGGTGACGTGCTGATGTGCCATCCGGCGCGCGCCGACGCCAGCGGTTCTGCCGGCGACCCGATCGCCAGCGCGCGCCTGACCGAATACGGCGTGCTGGCCCAGGACCTGCCGGCGCTGCTGGCCGCGGCCGGCTGCACGCTGGCGCCGCTGTTGCGCGCCACCTGAGGCCGGCGTTCCACGCCAGCGGCCCCCGCGCGCGGCGGCGCGATCAGAGGCTGGCCAGGCTCTTGCCCCGCACCTGGACCACCGCGCCGGTCTTCCAGGCCGGCGCCTGCTCCTGCTCGAAGGTGCGGACACTGCCGTCCTTCAGCTTCACCTTGGTGACCCAGACCTCCTTGGAGGTGACGTGCTTCTGCACTTCGTTGCCGACGAAGCCGCCGGCAACCGCGCCGCCCACCGTGGCCAGCGCCTTGCCGGTGCCGCCGCCGACCTGGTTGCCCAGCAGGCCGCCGGCCGCCGCGCCGGCGACGATGCCCACGGCACCGCCCTCGCCCTTGCGCTTTTCCTTGGTGACGGCCTGGACGGTGCCGCAGTCGCTGCAATGGGCCAGGGCGGCCTTGTGCTTGCCGGCTTCGCTCGCCTGGACCAGCGCGGGTGCACCGGCGGTGCACAGGGCCAGCAGCAGGGCGGCCAGGGTGGGGGGCTTGATGTTCATGGGGACTCCTTGTATCCCCTTAACGGCTGAGCTGGCCCGGCCGCGGACCGCCCGGCGGCGCCCGCCGTGGCGGATGTCACAGATTGGGCGCGAGCAGGCGTTCGAGCTGGGCCCGTTCGGCGCCGCGGCGGCGCACCTGGTCCTCCAGCTGGTCGGTCCCGATGCGGCCGACGTTGAAGTAGGTGCTGTCGGGATGGCTGAGGTAGAAGCCGCTGACGCTGGCCGCCGGGGTCATGGCCAGGCTCTCGGTCAGGCCCATGCCGACGTCCTGCGCCTGCAGCAGCTGGAACAGGTCGCCCTTGACGCTGTGGTCCGGGCAGGCCGGGTAGCCCGGGGCCGGCCGGATGCCGCGGTACTTCTCCGCCACCAGCTCGTCGACGCCGAGCTGCTCGCCGGCGGCGTAGCCCCACAGGTCCTTGCGCACCCGCTCGTGCAGGCATTCGGCGAAGGCTTCCGCCAGGCGGTCGGCCAGGGCCTTGAGCATGATGGCCGAGTAGTCGTCGTGGTCCTGCAGGAAGTACTGCTCCTTGGCCGCCGAGCCGATGCCCGCGGTCACCGCGAACGCGCCCACGTAGTCGTTGGCGACGCCGCGCGGGGCGACGAAGTCGGCCAGGGCCCGGCTCGGGCGCATGACGCCGTCGATGGCCTGCTTCTCGGTCTGCTGGCGCAGCCCGTACCAGGTCAGGGCCACCTGCTCGCGCGACTCGTCGGTGTACAGCTGGATGTCGTCGTCGTTGACGCTGTTGGCCGGCCAGAAGCCCATCACCGCGTTGGCGGTGAGCCAGCGCCCCTCGACCAGCCGCTTGAGCATGCGCTGGCCGTCGGACAGCACCCGCACCGCCTCGGCCCCCACCACCTCGTCCTTCAGGATGGCCGGGAACGCGCCGGCCAGGTCCCAGGTCTGGAAGAACGGGCCCCAGTCGATGTAGCGGGCCAGCTCGGCGAGGTCGAAGTTGCGGAACACCCGCCGGCCGATGAACTTGGGCGCCGGCGGCGTGTAGCCGCTCCAGTCGATGCGGGTCTTGTTGGCGCGCGCCTTGGCCAGCGGCCACAGCGGGGTCTGCTTCTTGGTCGCGTGCAGGTGGCGCACCTTCTCGTAGTCGGCCTGGATGTCGGCCAGGAACCTGGCCGCCTGGTCCGACAGCAGGTTCTGCGCCACGCCCACGCTGCGCGAGGCGTCCGGCACGTAGACCACCGGGCCCTCGTAGTGGGGCGCGATCTTCACCGCCGTGTGCACCCGGCTGGTGGTCGCGCCGCCGATCAGCAGCGGGATCTTCTTCAGGCGGAAGTGCTCGTCCTTCTGCATCTCGCTGGCGACGTACTGCATCTCCTCCAGCGACGGCGTGATCAGGCCGGACAGGCCGACGATGTCGGCGCCCTCGACCTTGGCGCGGGCCAGGATCTCGTGGCACGGGACCATCACGCCCATGTTCACGACCTCGAAGTTGTTGCACTGCAGGACCACCGTGACGATGTTCTTGCCGATGTCGTGCACGTCGCCCTTGACGGTGGCGATGACGATCTTGCCCTTGGCGCGCACGTCCTGGCCGGCCGCCTCCTGCTGCTTTTTCTCTTCCTCGATGTAGGGGATGAGGTGGGCAACGGCCTGCTTCATCACCCGGGCCGACTTGACCACCTGCGGCAGGAACATCTTGCCCTGGCCGAACAGGTCGCCGACGATGTTCATGCCGTCCATCAGCGGCCCCTCGATCACGTGCAGCGGGCGCCCGCCGCGCGCCAGCACCTCGCGGTACACCTCCTCGGTGTCGGCCACGATGTGCTCGGTGATGCCGTGTACCAGCGCGTGCGCCAGCCGCTCGCCCACCGGCAGCTGGCGCCACTCGTTGCGCTTGCCCTCGTCCCTGGCCGCGCCCTTGGCCTGCTCGGCCACCTCGACCAGCCGCTCGCCGGCGTCCGGGCGCCGGTTCAGCACCACGTCCTCGACCCGCTCACGCAGCTCGGGCTCGACGTCGTCGTACACGCCCACCATGCCGGCGTTGACGATGCCCATGTCCATCCCGGCCTGGATGGCGTGGTACAGGAACACGGTGTGGATGGCCTCGCGCACCGGGTCGTTGCCGCGGAACGAGAAGCTCACGTTCGACACCCCGCCGCTCACCTTGGCGCCGGGCAGGTTCTGCTTGATCCAGCGGGTGGCGTTGATGAAGTCGACCGCGTAGTTGTTGTGCTCCTCGATGCCGGTGGCGATGGCGAAGATGTTGGGGTCGAAGATGATGTCCTCGGGCGGGAAGCCGACCTCCTCGACCAGGATGCGGTAAGCCCGCCCGCAGATCTCGACCTTGCGCTCGAAGGTGTCGGCCTGGCCCTTCTCGTCGAACGCCATCACCACCGCGGCGGCGCCGTAGCGGCGCACCAGCCGGGCCTGGCGGCGGAACTCGGCCTCGCCTTCCTTCATCGAGATCGAGTTGACGATGCCCTTGCCCTGCAGGCAGCGCAGGCCGGCCTCGATCACCTCCCACTTGGAGCTGTCCACCATCACCGGCACCCGCGCGATGTCGGGCTCGCTGGCGATGAGGTTGAGGAAGCGCACCATGGCGGCCTTGCTGTCCAGCATGGCCTCGTCCATGTTGATGTCGATGACCTGGGCGCCGTTTTCCACCTGCTGCCGGGCCACGGCCAGGGCCTGCTCGTACTCGCCGGCCAGGATCAGCCGCGCGAAGGCCTTGGAGCCGGTGACGTTGGTGCGCTCGCCGACGTTGACGAACAGCGCCCCGGGCCCGATGGCGACCGGCTCCAGGCCGGCCAGCTTCAGGGGGGGAACGGAGGGTACTGCGGACATGGGGGGCTCACCTGGTCGTGGGGCCGGCTGCGGCCGGAAGCTAGGTGAGCGCCGTTGTGCATCCCAAGCCTGACGCGGCGGCTGGGCCGCCCCGCTGCAACGCTCCTTGGGATTCGCGATTTTAGCGGCCCATGCAGGCGCCGATCGGCTGCAAGGGGCTTGCGCGGCTGCCGCCCGGCCGCCGTGTCGCCAGCCCGGCCGCAAGCTGACGGGAGGCTGGCAGCCGGGGCCAGCCCGGCGCCATGCTGGCGACAAAATCGGGCGGTCGTTACACCCGTTCCCGGAGCCCCCCATGTCCCTCGTCCACCGCCGGCGCAGCCTGCTCGCCCTGGCCGCCGCGTCTGCCGCCGTCGCCGCGCTGCCGCTGCCGGCCGCGGCCCAGGCCGGCAACGCCATCCGCATCCTGGTGGGCTTCCCGCCCGGCGGCGGCACCGACGCCATCGCGCGCACCCTGGCCGAGAAGCTGAAGGACCTGCTCGGCCACCCGGTGGTGGTGGACAACCGCGCCGGCGCCGGCGGCCAGATCGCCGCCCAGGCCCTGAAGGCGGCGGCGCCGGACGGCACCACGCTGTTCCTCAGCCACGACCACACGGTGTCCATCCTGCCGCTGGTGACCAGGTCGCCCGGCTTCGACCCGGCCCGGGACTTCGTCGCCGTGGCCGGCTTCGCCACCTTCGTCAATGCGCTGGCGGTGTCCGGCGGCACGCCGGCCAGGACCATGCCCGAGTACCTGGCGTGGGTGCGTAGCCAGGGCGGCAAGGGCAACGTCGGCGTGCCCGCGCCGGCCTCGGTGCCCGAGTTCCTGGTCAAGCTGATCGGCCAGAAATACGGGCTCGACCTGCAGGCCGCGCCCTACCGCGGCAGCGCGCCGATGATCGCCGACATGCTGGGCAACCAGATCGGTGCCGGTGTCGGCTCGATTCCCGACTTCATCGAGAACCACAAGGCCGGCAAGCTGCGCGTGGTGGCGGTGATGGGCAACGCCCGCCAGGCCGCCGTGCCGGAGGCGCCCACCTTCGCCGAACTGGGCCTGGCCGGCTTCGAGGACGTGCCCTACTACGGCCTGTTCGCGCCCGCCGGCACGCCGCAGGCGGCGATCGACCGCATCGGCGAGGCCCTGTCCAAGGTGGTGGCGATGGCCGACGTGCGCGAGAAGCTCACGGCCATGGGGCTGGCGGTCGGCTACATGCCGCAGCAGCAGCTGGCCAGCCGCGAACGCGCCTACACCCAGGCCTGGGCGAAGATCATCAAGACCAGCGGCTACCAGCCGCAGTGAGGCGCGCCGCCGGCCCGGCGGCCAGCGCTCAGGCCGCTTCGCGGTAGAAGAACGCGCGCTGGCGGCTGCGCGCCGGCAGCGGCTGCACCGCCTCGCGGATCGCGCCGATGTGGTCGGGCGTGGTGCCGCAGCAGCCGCCGACGATGTTCACCAGCCCCTCGGCGGCGAAGTCGTGCAGCAGGCGCGAGGTGACCTCGGGCGTCTCGTCGAAGCCGGTCTCGCTCATCGGGTTGGGCAGGCCGGCGTTCGGGTAGCAGCTGATGAAGGTGTCGGGCGCCGCCTTGCCCAGCTCCTGGATGTAGGGCCGCATCAGCGCCGCGCCGAGGGCGCAGTTCAGGCCGATGGCCAGCGGCTGGGCGTGGCGCACGCTGTACCAGAAGGCGGTGACGGTCTGGCCGCTCAGGATGCGGCCGGAGGCATCGGTGACGGTGCCGCTGATGATGAGAGGCAGCCGCTCGCCGGTCTGCTCGAACACCTCGTCGATCGCGAACAGCGCCGCCTTGGCGTTGAGCGTGTCGAAGATGGTCTCCACCAGCAGCAGGTCGGCGCCACCTTCGAGCAGGCCCTCGACCTGCTCGTGGTAGGCCGCGCGCAGCTGCTCGAAGTCGACGTTGCGCGCGCCCGGGTCGTTGACGTCCGGGCTGATGCTGGCGGTGCGCGGCGTCGGGCCGAGCGCGCCGGCGACGAAGCGCGGCTTGTCGGGCGTGGAGAACTTGTCGGCCGCCTGCCGCGCCAGCCGGGTGGCGGCCACGTTCATCTCGCGCGCCAGCGGGCCCAGGCCGTAGTCGTCCTGCGCGATGGTGTTGGCGCCGAAGGTGTTGGTCTCGATGATGTCGGCGCCGGCCGCCAGGTAGCCCTCGTGGATGTCGCGGATGACATCGGGGCGGGTGAGCACCAGCACGTCGCTGTTGTTCTTCAGGTCCTTGGCGTGGCCCTGGAAGCGCGCGCCGCGGTAGTCGGCCTCGGTCAGCTTGAAGCGCTGGATCATGGTGCCCATCGCCCCATCCAGGATGAGGATGCGCTGGTCCAGCAGGTCCGGGAGGGCCTGGCCACGGGTGTAGGGGTGGGGCTTCATGGGGCGGAACGACGGCACGCGGCCGGGGAATCGGTGCACCGATTGTAGGGAGCGGGCGTTGCACCGAAGGCCAGCAGGGAGAATCGGGCCATCGTGTCCACCATCGCCTCGTCCATCCTCCAGCAAGTGTTCGGCTACGAGCGGTTCCGCGGACCGCAGGCCGACATCGTCGCCCACGTCATCGCCGGCGGCGACGCCCTGGTGCTCATGCCCACCGGCGGCGGCAAGTCGCTGTGCTACCAGGTGCCGGCCATCGCCCGCCAGCGCGCCGGCCAGGGCATCACCGTGGTCGTCTCGCCGCTGATCGCGCTGATGCACGACCAGGTCGGCGCCCTGCACGAGGCCGGCGTCGAGGCCGCCTTCCTCAACTCCTCGCTCACCTTCGAGGAAGCCCAGGCGGTCGAGCGGCGGCTGGCACGCGGCGAGATCACGCTGCTGTACGCGGCGCCCGAGCGCTTGACGACGCCGCGCTTCCAGGCCCTGCTCGACGGCCTGCAGGCGCGCGGCCAGCTGGCCCTGTTCGCGATCGACGAGGCGCATTGCGTCAGCCAGTGGGGCCACGACTTCCGGCCCGAGTACCGCGGCCTGTCGGTGCTGCACGAGCGCTTCCCGGGCGTTCCGCGCATCGCGCTCACCGCCACCGCCGACGCCCTCACCCGCGCCGACATCGTCGAGCGGCTGCAGCTGCAGCAGGCGCGCCAGTTCGTCAGCAGCTTCGACCGCCCCAACATCCGCTACCGCATCGTCGAGAAGAAGGAGCCCACCCAGCAGCTGCTGCGGTTCCTGGAGGCCGAGCACGAGGGCGACGCCGGCATCGTCTACTGCCAGTCGCGCAAGCGGGTCGAGGAGACCGCGCAGCTGCTGTGCGAGCGCGGCCTGGACGCCCTGCCCTACCACGCCGGCCTGGACGCCGCGGTGCGCCAGCGCAGCCAGGACCGCTTCCTGCGCGACGACGGCGTCGTCATGGTGGCCACCATCGCCTTCGGCATGGGCATCGACAAGCCCGACGTGCGCTTCGTGGCCCACCTGGACATGCCCAAGAACATCGAGGGCTACTACCAGGAGACCGGCCGCGCCGGGCGCGACGGCCTGCCCTCGCAGGCCTGGATGGCCTACGGCCTGCAGGACGTGGTGAACCAGCGCCGCATGATCGACGAGAGCCCGGCGGCCGACGAGTACAAGCAGGTGATGCGCGGCAAGCTCGATGCGCTGCTGGCGCTGGCCGAGGCGACCGACTGCCGGCGGGTGCGGCTGCTGGGCTACTTCGGCGAGCCGTCGACGCCCTGCGGCAACTGCGACAACTGCCTGGCGCCACCGCAGGTCTGGGACGGCACCGACGCGGCGCGCAAGCTGCTGTCCACCATCTACCGGGTGCAGCAAAAGAGCGGCATCGGTTTCGGCGCCGGCCACCTGATGGACATCCTGCGCGGCAAGGCGACCGACAAGGTGGCGCAGTTCGGCCACCAGGAGGTATCGACCTTCGGCATCGGCGCCGAGTTCAGCGAGGCGCAGCTGCGCGGCGTGCTGCGCCAGCTGATCGCCGTCGGCGCGCTGGCGGTCGATGCCGAGGCCTACAACACGCTGCGCCTGACCGACGGCTCGCGCGCCGTCCTCAAGGGCGAGCGCCAGGTGCTGCTGCGCGAATCGGTCTCGCAGGGCGGTGGCCGCACGCGCCGGGCCGGCACACGCGGCGCCGCGCCGGCGGCGGCCACCGGCCTGAACGACGCCGGCCAGGTCCGGTTCGCGGCGCTGAAGGCCTGGCGGGCCGAGGTGGCCAAGGCGCACAACCTGCCGGCCTATGTCATCTTCCACGACGCCACGCTGGCCGCCATCGCGGCGCTGGCGCCGCAGTCGGTGCAGGACCTGCAGGGCGTCAGCGGCATCGGCGCGCGCAAGCTCGAGGCCTACGGCGACGAGGTGCTGCGGGTGCTGGCGGCGGCCTGAGCGGACCGCGCCCGTTCAGGGCAGGAAACCGATGGCGCGCGCCTCGCGCACCTCGGGCTTGATGCGGTGCTCGGCCTCCAGCTGGTCGAGGAACTCGTCGGGCTCGAAGCCGGTGGCCAGGATCTCGCCCTGGCGCTTGACCGCCGCGAAGTCGCCCGGGCACAGCTGGTCGAGCCGGTGCAGGCGCGCGCGCAGCTCCGGCGTGAACCGGGCGGCGTCGCCGGCCAGCGCCTCGGTGACGAACATCGCCTCGCGCTGCACCGCCGTGAGCGGCTTGAAGCGGATCTTGAAGGTGAAGCGGCGCAGCGCCGCCTGGTCGATGCGGTCGAGCAGGTTGGTGGTGCAGATGAAGATGCCGGCGTGGCGCTCCATCTGCTGCAGCATCTCGTTGACCTCGGTCACTTCGTAGGTGCGCTGGGCGCCGCGCCGGTCCTGCAGGAAGCTGTCGGCCTCGTCCAGCAGCAGCACCGCCTTCTCGGCCTGGGCCTCGCGGAACATCGCCGCCATGTTCTGCTCGGTCTCGCCGACGAACTTGCTCACCAGGTCGCTGGCCTGCTTGACCAGCAGCGGACGGTCCAGGCGGCGGGCGATGTGTTCGGCCAGCGCCGTCTTGCCGGTGCCGGGGGCACCGTAGAAGCACAGCGTGCCGTGGCCGCGCGCCTTCAGCGCCTCGACGATGCGCGGCACCTCGAAGCGGCTCTCGACGTTCAGCATCGCCAGGTCGTAGGTGGTGACGCTGGGGCGCTGGCCGGCCGGTGCCCGGTTGCCCAGCGCCTGGTCGGCGTTGCGCAGCTGGCGCTCGATCAGGTCCTCGACCGGGGCCGGCCCGGCCGCCAGGCCGGCGAAGCGCACCGCGGTGCGGATCTGCGCCGGCGTCAGGCCCTTGCGCTCGGTGAGCTTGGCGACGAAGGCGTCGGACACCGGCACGCCCTCCAGCGTCTTGCGCACCAGGCCTTCGCGCGCGCCGGGCGGCGGCGACTTCAGCTCCAGGTGGTAGGCGAAGCGGCGCCGGAACGCCGGGTCGATCTGCTCGATGCGGTTGGTCACCCACAGCGTGGGCACCGGGTTGGTCTCCAGGATCTGGTTGACCCAGGCCTTGCCGCTCACGCTGCCGGTGGCCGGCGCCGCCACCTGCTCGGCGCGCGCCATCAGCTGCGCCGCTTCGCTGGAGATGGGCGGGAACACGTCCTCGACCTCGTCGAACAGCAGCGCCGCCTGCGCGCTGCCCTTGAGGAACACCTGGGCGATCTGCAGCGAGCGGTAGCGATCCCGGCCGCTCAAGGAATTGCCGTCGCGGTCGGCGTATTCGACCTCGAACAGCTCCAGCCCCGCGGCCTGCGCCACCACTTTGGCCAGCTCGGTCTTGCCGGTGCCGGGCGGGCCGTACAGCAGCACGTTGACGCCGGCCTCCTTGCGGTCGACGGCGTTGCGCAGCAGCGCGCACAGCACCTGGGCGTCTTCCTGCACGAAGCCGAAGTCGGCCAGCGCCAGCGCGCTCTTGGCGCAGGGACGGGTGAACACCGCCATCAGCTCGCTCTGGTCGCGGTATTCGCGCATCAGCACCGGCGGCAGCTTCTCGCTGACCTTCATCAGGTCGGCCAGGTCGGTGATGTTGTGCTCGGAGATCAGGTTCTCCACCAGCCCGATGCGTTCCAGCCGCGAGCCGGCGCGCAGCGCCTCGCCGACGTCGGCGGCGCTGACGCCGGCGATCTCGGCGATGGCGGCGTAGGCCTCGGGCGCGTTGTTCACCTTGAACTCGACGAGGATGCTGCGCAGGTCGCGCTGGTAGCGCGCCAGGGTGCCGTACAGCAGCAGGGCGCGCTCGGCGCGGTTGAGCTGGAGCAGGCCGGACAGGGCGTCGATGTTCTTCTCGACCAGGGTCGACTGCTTCTTCAGCGCATGCGTCAGCCAGTCGCCGGTGACGGTGAGCACCGACAGCAGGTCCTTGGGCTGGTCCTTCGCGTATTCGTCCAGGTAGAAGAACAGCGTGCCTTCCTCGTAGGGGCCGCGCCAGACGCCGTGCCGCTCCAGGAACTCGGGCGTGGACAGCCCTTCGTGGCCGCGCCAGAACTCGTTGTCCTTGCAACGCCGGCCCAGGAACTCGCGCAGGCGCGCCAGTGCCGGCGCCGGCCACACCAGATGGCGCCCGGCCAGCGCCAGCAGGCCATTGAGGTCGCGCCGCACGTTGAACTTGCCGCCCTGCTTGGCCGCCAGCGTCAGCACGAAGTGCGAACACATGAGGTCGAGCACCGGCGCGTCCCGCAGCCCCGGGGAGGGAAGCACCTGCGCATCGACGGTTCGCTTGGCCATGGGCGGCTCCGGGCAGTAGTCGCGTCCCGCCCCCGGGACGTCAGGGCCGACGATAACGCGCCTTTCGGTGCCGTGGGAAGGCGCTTGACCCGCGTGGCGTGGAAGTGCGCCGCTGGCTCGACGGCTGGCGGCCGCCCCACACACCCCACAATGGCCGCATGCTCCAACTCGCCGACATCCGGGCCGCGGCCCAGCGCCTGCAGGGCCAGGTGCTGCGCACGCCCTGCGTGGAATCGAAGACCCTGTCGCAACTGACCACGGCGCGGGTGTTCCTCAAGTTCGAGAACCTGCAGTTCACCGCCACCTTCAAGGAACGGGGGGCCTGCAACAAGCTGGTCCAGCTAAGCGACGAGGAGCGCCGGCGCGGCGTCATCGCCATGAGCGCCGGCAACCACGCCCAGGGCGTGGCCTACCACGCCCAGCGGCTGGGGTTGCGCGCCGTCATCGTGATGCCGCGCTTCACCCCGGGGGTGAAGGTGGAGGGGACGCGCAGCTTCGGCGCCCAGGTGGTGCTGCACGGCGACACGCTGGACGAGGCGCGTGCCCATGCCTTCGAGCTGGCCGAGCGCGAACAGCTGACCTTCGTCCATCCCTACGACGACGAGGCCATCGTCGCCGGCCAGGGCACGGCCGCGCTGGAGATGCTGGAGGACGTGCCCGAGCTCGACACGCTGGTGGTCTCGGTGGGCGGCGGCGGCCTGATCGCCGGCATGGCGGTGGCGGCCAAGGCGGTCAAGCCGGCGATCGAGGTGATCGGCGTGCAGACGCTGCGCTTTCCCAGCATGTACAACCTGCTCAAGCACGCCAGCCTGCCGCAGGGCCAGAGCACCATCGCCGAGGGCATCGCGGTCGGCACCCCGGGGCGGGTGCCGGCAGCGCTGATCGAGCGCCATGTCGACGACATCGTGCTGGTCGACGAGGGCGACGTCGAGGCCGCCATCGTGCTGCTGCTGGAGATCGAGAAGACGCTGGTCGAGGGCGCCGGCGCCGCCGGGCTGGCCGCGCTGATGAAGGACAAGGCGCGCTTTGCCGGCCGCACGGTCGGCCTGCTGCTGGGCGGCGGCAACATCGACCCGCTGCTGCTGGCGGCCATCATCGAGCGCGGCATGGTGCGCAACGGCCGGCTGGCGCGGGTGCGGGTGTGCGCGCGCGACGTGCCGGGCTCGCTGGCACGCATCACCGCCACCGTGGCCGAGGCCGGCGCCAACGTGAACGAGGTCCACCACCAGCGCGCCTTCACCATGCTGGCGGCGCAGAACGTCGAGATCGAGCTGGTGATCCAGACCCGCGGCCCCGAGCACATCGAGGCGGTGCTGCAGGCGCTGCGCGGGGCCGGCTTCCAGGCCGAAAGCCAGTAGACGGGCGCGGCCTATCATCGGCCGCCATGACACTCGACCAGCTGCAGGCGGCGCTGCCCGCCTACTTCGCGCCCTGGGTGCAGGCGCTGGGCCTGACGGCGCAGGCCTTCGACGCCGACAGCGTGACCCTGCGCCTGCCGGCCAGCGAGCAGCTGGCGCGCACCGGCGGCATGCTGTGCGGCCAGGCCATGCTGGCGGCGGCCGACACCGCGATGGTGCTGGCCCTGGTCAACCACTTCGGTGCCTTCCGCCCCTGCACCACGGTGCAGATGAACAGCAGCTTCCTGCGCCCGCTGGCCGGCCAGGACGCGCTGGTGCAGGCCCGGGTGCTGCGCGCCGGCAAGGCGCTGGCGTTCGGCGAGATCGACATCCGCGGCGCCCAGGACGGCAAGAGCGCCTGCCGGGCCAGCACGACCTACGCCCTGCTCTGAAGGCCGGGTCGCGGCGGGCCGCTAAAATTGCGGCCACCGACCCGTATCCACCGACCAGAGGAAGCCATGTCCAGCCCCGACACCCACCACAGCCACGGCGACGAACCCTACCAGCCCGACGGCGTGGAAGCCATCGTGCCGCTGATGCCGCTCGTGCTGCCGGTCGTCGGTGGCGTGCTGATGTTCCTGCTGGCGTTCATCGCCGTGTACATGGCCTGAACGAGCCATCCCCCCGTTTTCGCGAGGCCCGGACGGCGCAAGCCGTCCGGGCCTCGCCGTTTCTGGGCCTCCCACGGCTGGGCTTCAGGTTGCTCGGATGGGCCGCATAACCCCATGCAAGTTTTGCATGGAATTGGGGTCGGTCCGAGGTGCAGAGCAGCGCCCGGTTCATAGAATCGACACACTCCAGCCGACCCGCGGAGCGCCCCGAGGCCCGGCCATTTCGCCCGCCCAGCGCCGCACGCCGACTGAGCCAAGCCCGGTTTCAAAAAGGCGCGCTCGGCCCCGCAGCCCCAGAGCTCCTTTCTGTAACCCGGTTCGCGGGCTCCCCCGAGCCCGCCCACCGCACGATTCAACTTAGGAGCCTGTGCCGATGAACTCTCCCGCCATGAAGGGCCTGAACCTCAATGCCCCCGCCTGGGTGCGCAACGCCAAGCTGATCGCCTGGGTGGCCGACATGGTCGCCCTGTGCAAGCCGGACTCGGTCTACTGGTGCGACGGCAGCGAGGCGGAATACGACCGCCTGTGCCAGCAGCTGGTGGACGCCGGCACCTTCCGCCGCCTCGACCCGGTCAAGCGCCCCGGCTCGTTCCTGGCCTGGTCCGACCCGAGCGACGTCGCCCGCGTCGAGGACCGCACCTTCATCTGCTCGCCGAAGAAGGAAGACGCCGGCCCGACCAACAACTGGGTCGCCCCGGCCGAGATGCGCGCCACCCTGCAGCCGCTGTTCGACGGCTGCATGCGCGGCCGCACCATGTACGTGGTGCCGTTCTCCATGGGCCCGCTGGGCTCGCCGATCGCCCACATCGGCGTGGAGCTGTCCGACAGCCCGTACGTGGCCGTCAACATGAAGATCATGACCCGCATGGGCAAGGCCGTGTACGAGGTGCTGGGCGTCAACGGCGAGTTCGTGCCCTGCATCCACACCGTCGGCGCGCCGCTGCAGCAGGGCCAGAAGGACGTCTCCTGGCCCTGCAACAAGACCAAGTACATCGTCCACTACCCCGAGACGCGCGAGATCTGGTCGTACGGCTCCGGCTACGGCGGCAACGCGCTGCTGGGCAAGAAGTGCTTCGCCCTGCGCATCGCCTCGCTGATGGGCCGTGACGAGGGCTGGCTGGCCGAGCACATGCTGATCCTGGGCGTGACCAACCCGGCGGGCAAGAAGTACCACGTGGCCGCCGCCTTCCCGTCGGCCTGCGGCAAGACCAACTTCGCCATGCTGATCCCGCCCAAGGGCTTCGAGGGCTGGAAGGTCACCACCATCGGCGACGACATCGCCTGGATCAAGCCCGGGCAGGACGGCCGCCTGCGTGCCATCAACCCCGAGGCCGGCTACTTCGGCGTCGCCCCCGGCACCAACACGCTGACCAACCCGAACTGCATGGCCAGTCTGGACAAGAACGTCATCTTCACCAACGTCGCGCTCACCGACGACGGCGACGTCTGGTGGGAAGGCATGACCGACACCCCGCCGGCGCACCTGATCGACTGGAACGGCAAGGACTGGACGCCGCAGATCGCGCGCGAGACCGGCGCCAAGGCCGCCCACCCGAACGCCCGCTTCACCGTGGCCGCCATCAACAACCCGGCGCTCGACCCGTCCTGGGACGACCCGGCCGGCGTGACCATCGACGCCTTCATCTTCGGCGGCCGCCGCTCCACCACCGTGCCGCTGGTGACCGAGGCGCGCAACTGGGTCGAGGGCGTCTACATGGCCGCCACCATGGGCTCCGAGACCACCGCCGCCATCGTCGGCCAGGTCGGCGTGGTGCGGCGCGACCCGTTCGCCATGATCGCGTTCGCCGGCTACAACATGTCCGACTACTTCCAGCACTGGCTGGACATCGGCAAGAAGCTCGAGGCGATGGGCGCCACCCTGCCGCGCATCTACACCAGCAACTGGTTCCGCAAGGGCGAGGACGGCAAGTTCGTCTGGCCCGGCTACGGCGAGAACATGCGCGTGCTCAAGTGGATGATCGACCGCATCGAGGGCAAGGCCTCGGGCACCGACCACATCGTGGGCGTGACCCCGGCCTACGAGGACCTGAACTGGACCGGCCTGGAGTTCTCGCGCGAGCAGTTCCAGGCCGTCACCAGCATCGACAAGGCCGCCTGGCAGAAGGAGTTGCAGCTGCACGCCGAGCTGTTCCAGCAGCTGCAGTACCACCTGCCGCGCGAGCTGGACGCCACCAAGGCGCAGATCGAGAAGCGCCTGGCCGCCTGAGGCGCGCCGCGCCATGACAAAGGGCCACCCGAGGGTGGCCCTTTGCGTTGGGGGGTGCGGGGCCCGTCAGCCGCGCGGTTGCAGCGACCGCAGGCGCCGCTCGGCCCGGCGTTCGGCCTGGTGCCGGGCCCAGCCGTCCAGGCGACCCAGGACGCGGGCCGGCAGGCTGGCCAGCAATCCGAGCCAGGCCTGGCGCAGCAGGTTCACGAGGACCATCGCTGCCTCCCCGGCTCAGTAGTAGGCGCGGACGTCGCGGCTACCGTCGGCGCTCATGGCGCGGCTGATGTCGGCCATGACGCGGGCGTCGGTCAGCGCCACGTCCCACAGCTTGCGGTCGGCGGCGGCTTCGCGGCGGGCGGCGCCCAGTCCGCGCAGCCAGTCGCGCAGGCTCCGGGTGGCACGGCGCGCCGGCGTGGCCAGCAGCGCCAGGGCGGCGAACGCGATCGTCCACATCACCACCCAGGCGGCCAGCAGGTGGCCCTCGGTCCAGGTGTCGACCAGCTGGTTGGCCACCACCAGCAGGGCGGCGACGACGGCCGCCAGCAGCAGCGTCGCGGCGCCGCGGGCGCCTTCAAAGCCGCTGGCGAACTCGCGCAGGATGTCGGCGGCACGCTCGGCACGGGCCACGCCCTGGTGCACGGCGGGGTATTCAACGTGGGCAAATGCAGTGGTCATGTTTTTTCCTCTCCTTCGCACTGCCGGGATGGCTGGTGCATGGTCGATAGATTAGGGTTGACCCTGATATTTTGCAAATTGATGTTCATGATACGAACCATTCAGAAGTCTGATATCTTCCCGTTGTGCCCAATTTCCGCACCCTCGACCTGAACCTGCTGCGGGTGTTCGACCAGGTCATGGCCGAGCGCAACCTGACCCGCGCCGCCCGCAACCTGTCGATGACCCAGCCGGCCGTCAGCAATGCGCTGAACCGCCTGCGCGAGGCGCTGGGCGACAAGCTGGTCGCCCGCAGCGGCTACGGGGTCGAGCCGACGCCGCGCGCGCTGGCGCTGTGGCCGTCGATCGCGGACGCCCTGCGCCAGCTGGAGGGCGCACTGTCGCCCGGCCAGTTCATCGCCTCGGAGGCCACCAACACCTTCGTCCTGGCCATGGCCGACGCCACGGCGGCGGCGCTGATGCCGGGGCTGGTCGGCATCCTGGAGCGCGACGCCCCCGGCATCTCGATGCGGGTGCTGCCGCTGACCACGCGCGACCCGCGCCCGATCCTGGACGAGGGCGCGATCGACCTGGCGGTCGGCTTCTTCCCGGCGGTGCTGGCCGACCTGACGGCGCAGTCGCAGGCCGGCGGCAAGGCGCCGTTCGACCACCAGCGGCTGTACGACGGCCACTACGTCTGCGTGATGCGGCGCGGCAACCCGCTGGCGCAGGGCCCGCTCACGCTAGACCGGTTCTGCGCCGCCCACCACCTGCTGGTGAGCTTCTCGGGCCGCCCGTACGGCTTCACCGACGAGGCGCTGGCCTCGCTCGGCCGCAAGCGCCGGATCGTGCTGACGGTCAACCAGTTCTTCACCGCCGGCCGGGTCGTGTCCAGCTCCGACCTGCTGACGGTGCTGCCCCGCCACTTCGTCCCCGTGACCGGCATGGCCGAGGAGCTGGTGCTGCGCGAGCTGCCGCTGGAGGTGCCGCCGGTGCACGTCGATTCACTCTGGCACCTGCGCCAGGCCCAGCGCAGCGAGCACGCCTGGTTGCGGCTGGCGGTGATGGCAGCGGCCCGGCAGGCGTTCCAGAGCGGCCACAGCGACTAGCAGGTGGCACAGGGCTTGCGTCGACCCGGCTTGCGCGCGATGCTGCCCCTCGCGCTTCCAGGAGATGCCCCCATGAACCGCTTGTCCCTGCCGGCCAGTCGCCGGTCCTTCCTGCGCACAGCCGCTGCCGGCGCCGCCGCCGTCGCCCTGCCCTCGCTGGCCGCCTGGCCGGACAAGCCGATCAAGATCGTCGTCACCTTCCCGGCCGGCGGCGCCAGCGACATCGTCGCCCGCGTCATGGCCGAGCAGCTCACCACCAGGCTTGGCCAGGCGGTGGTGGTCGACAACCGGCCCGGCGCCGGCGGCAGCGTGGGCGGGCTGGCGGTGACCGCGGCCCCGGCCGACGGCTACACGCTGATGCTGTCCAACTCGACCCCGATCTCGATCGGCCCGTTCGCACTGGACAAGCAGCCCTATGACCCGGTCGAGGGGTTCACCCACATCGCCCTGATCGGCAATGCGCCCTGCGTGGTGATGGCCAACCCCAAGTCCGGCCTGAAGACCCTGGCCGACCTGGAAGCGATGGCGAAGAAGGCCGGCCGGCTCGACTTCGGCTCCGGCGGCCCGGCCTCGATCGGCCATGTCTACGGCGAACTGATGAAGGCCACGCTGGGCGTGAACATGGTCCACGTGCCCTACCGCGGCGGTGCCCCCATGACCACCGACCTCATCAGCGGACAGATCCCGGTCGGCATCGACGTGCTCACCGCCTTCGTGCCCTACTTCAAGAGCGGCCAGCTGGTGCCGCTGGCCGTGACCTCGGCCAACCGCTCGCCGCTGGTGCCCGAGGTGCCCAGCGTGGTCGAGGCCGGCCACCGCAAGCTGGTGCTGGACAACTTCTTCGGCCTGTCGGGGCCGCCCCGGCTGCCGGCCGAGGTGGTGACGCGCCTGAACACCGCCTGCAACGAGATCCTGGCGTTGCCGGAGGTCAAGAAGAAGATGCTGGACCTGGGCATCGCCACCTCGCCGGTCAGCCCGGCGGCGTTCGCCGGCTTCGTCAAGGAGCAGGTCGCCCAGCTGGCGCCCACCGTCAAGGGCGCCGGCGTCAAGCTCTGAGCGGGCGCGTCAGCGGACGACGCGCAGCCAGGCCTGGGCGGCCTGGCGCAATTCCAGCGCCTGCCGCGGGCTGTGGCCGGCGCGGGCGCCGGCGCGCTCCAGCAGCTGGCGGGCCGGGTCGGCGCCCGGCTCGGCCGGGGGCGCGAGCAGCTGGGTGAGCAGGGCAAGGAACGTGGTGGTCATGGTGGGCGCCCGAGGGTGCGTTGTGCGATGACAGAACACTAAGGGTTAACCCCATATCTGCAATCTCAGCCATTGTTTTTCTCCATGCCGACTCGGCATGGCGGCTGCCGGTCTGCCACATCCGCCCGGGTCTGGCCAAGTCCAAGCCCAGCCGGCTCCCGCCTCCGCCCCTAGCCCCGCCGGCCGGCGCGCGGCCTGACAATCGGGCCGGTGAAGCTGCAGCTGCTGTCCGACCTCCATCTCGAGACCCAGCCGGAGGTGCGCCCCACGCCGGCCCCCGGCGCCGACCTGCTGGTGCTGGCCGGCGACGTCGGCTCCTACCAGCCCGGCAGCCTGCTGACCGACGACGACTTCGGCCTGCAGCGCTTCTCGCCGCGGCACGGCTGGCCGGTCCCGGTGCTGTACGTGCCCGGCAACCACGAGTACGACAACCTCGACTTCGACGCAACCCACGCGCGCCTGCGCGCCACCTGCGAGCGGCTGGGCATCACCTGGCTGGAGCGCGAGGTGCTGGTCCTGGACGGGGTGCGATTCGTCGGCGCCACCCTGTGGACCGACTTCGACGCCCTGGCCGTCCAGGAGCCCGATACCACGCGCGCGCTGCGGCAGCGCCACAAGGCGTTCCGCGCCGCCGAGTTCTACCTGCCCAAGACCAAGGCGATGCGGCGCGGCGCCCCGCTGCTGGCCGAGGGCTGGCGCGAGCTGGGGCTGGAGAGCCAGGCCTGGCTGCGCGCGGCGCTGGCGCAGCCGCATGCCGGGCCCACGGTGGTGATCACTCACTTTGCGCCCAGCCTGCGCAGCGCCGACCCACGCTACGGCCTGACGCCGGGCACGGCCGGGTTCTGCAATGGACTGGACGAGCTACTGCCCTGCGCGCAGCTGTGGCTGCACGGCCACCTGCACTGTCCGCAGGACTACCGGGTCGGGGATTGCCGGGTGGTGGCCAACCCGCTCGGCTATGCGCGCAAGGGCGAGCAGGACGCCTTCCTGCCGCACCTGGTGCTGCAGGTCTAGCGGGCGCAGAGGCCGTCGAAGCAGGTGCTGAGCACCAGGTCGATGATCTGCTCGTCGCTGTGCTGGCCGCCGGCGCGCAGGAAGTCGACCACCGGATCGCAGGCGCGCGCGTACAGCGTGTACAGCAGGCCCACCGCCGGCAACCGGGGGTCGAGCGTGCCGTCGCGCTGGCCGGCCTCGATCCAGGCGCCCAGCACGCCGCTGATGGCGGTCAGGGCCGCCAGGTAGTCGGGGTTGCCCAGCAGGGCGACGCGCAGGCTGGAGTTCTGGCTCGGCAACGCGGGCATCTGGCCGGCCAGCTGGACCTGCAGGGTCCAGCGCACCACCGCCTTGAGCTTGTCGCACACCGACAGCCCGGCCTCGATGTCCTGCAGGAACTGCTGGGCCCGCCGCATGACGCGCACCATGGCGGCGGCCGCCAGGTCTTCCTTGCTGGGGAAATGCTTGTAGAGGCTGGCCTTGGCGATGCCCACCGCCGAAGCGACCTCGTCGACCGTCATGGCGTCGAAGCCTTTCTCGGCCAGCAGGCGGTTGACGCTCTGGATGATCGCCTCTTCGCGCGCGGCCAGCATCTGTTCCTTGAACGAGGGCCGGGCGAGGTGGTTCATGGCCCGATTTTAATGCTGATCCGTAACATGGCGTGCACATCGGATGTGAGCGAATGCCTGAGCCAGCCCGCATGCCGGACACTGTGGCCATGCACGTTCTTGTCCTGGGCGCCGGCATCATCGGCGTCAGCACCGCCTGGCACCTGCTGGAGCGCGGCCACGCGGTCACGGTGGTCGATCGCCAGCCGGCCGCGGCGCGCGAAACCAGCTATGCCAACGCCGGCCAGATCTCGGTCAGCTACTGCGAGCCCTGGGCCAGCCGCCAGACCCCGGTCAAGCTGCTGCGCTGGATGCTGCGCAACGACGCGCCGCTGCTGTTCCGGCCCCAGCTGGACTGGCAGCAGTGGCGCTGGGGCCTGAAGTTCCTGGCCCAGTGCAGCGACCGCGCGTTCGAGCGCAACGTGCGCCAGCTGGTGGCGCTGGGCGCATACAGCCACGCGGCGCTGAAGGACGTGGTGCGTGCCACCGGCATCTCCTACCAGCGCCTGGAACGCGGCATCGCCCACTTCTTCACCGACCCGGCGGCGCTGCAGGCCGGCGCGCAGGCCGCGGACCTGATGCGCCGCTTCGGCGTCGAGCGGCGGGTGGTCACGCGCGAGGAGCTGCTGGCCATCGAGCCGGCCCTGCAGGCCTTCGGCCACCGCATCGTCGGCGGCACCTACACGGCCAGCGACGAGAGCGGCGATGCCCGCCTGTTCACCGAGGGCCTGGCGGCGCACTGCGCCGGCCGCGGTGCCGCCTTCCTGTACGGCCACGCCGTCACACGGCTGGAACGCGCCGGCGGCGGCGTCGCCGCCGTCCACCTGCGCGAGCTGGCCACCGGCGGCCACGTGCGGCTGGCGGCCGACGCCACCGTGGTGGCCTGCGGGTCCTGGTCGGCCCCGCTGCTGCGCGACGTCGGCGTCGACCTGCCGATCTATCCCGGCAAGGGCTACAGCGCCACCTTCCCGCTGCTGCGGCCGGAGGCGGCGCCTTCGGTCAGCACCATCGACGACGAGGTCAAGTGCGCCCTGACGCGCCTGGGCGACGAGCTGCGGGTGGCCGGCACGATCGAGCTGGCCGGCTACGACACCTCGCTGACCACCGCCACCGCGCGGGCCCGCTGCCGCATGCTGGCCGAACGGGTCGAGCAGGTGCTGCCGGGCGTGTGCGACACCCGCACCGAGGCCGAGGGCGGGCAGCCGCGCTGGTGGACCGGCCTGCGGCCCGCCACCCCGACCAACATCCCCTTCATCGGCCGCACGCCGCTGGCCCGCCTGTGGGTCAATGCCGGCCACGGCACGCTGGGCTGGACGCACGGCGCCGGTTCCGGCAAGGCGCTGGCCGAGTTGATCAGCGGTCGCCGGCCGGAGACCGACTTCGCCTTCTACGGCGAGTGAGAGGACAGGGGGCGCGGCCGGCGCCGCTCAGGCGGCCGGGCCGTGCAGCAGCGTCCACAGCCGCACCGGCGTCAGCGGCATCTCCAGCCGCGGCGCCGCGCCCGCATGGCCGCCACGGGCCAGCGCGTCGGCGACGGCGTTGACCACGCAGGGCGTCGCCCCGATGGTGCCGAGCTCGCCCACGCCCTTCACGCCCAGCGGGTTGTTGGTGCAGGGCGTGGACTCGTCCATGCTGGTGACGAACGGGCAGTCGACGATGTCGGTGCGCGGAGCGGCGTAGTCCATCAGGCTGCCGGTGATCGGCTGCCCGCTGGCCGGGTCGTAGACCATCTGCTCCATCAGCGCCTGGCCCAGGCCCTGCACCGCGCCGCCATCGAGCTGGCCGCGCACGATGGTGGGATTGACCACCCGGCCGACGTCGTTGACGCTGCTGTAGGCCACCACCCGCACGACGCCGGTGGCCGGGTCGACCTCCACCTCGCAGACATGGCAGCCGTTCGGCCAGCTCGGTCCGGCCACGGTGGTGCTGCTCTCCAGGAAGATGCGCTGGCCGGGCTGCTTGCCGGCGACCTCGAACAGGCCGATCGACAGGTCAGTGCCGCGCACGCGGAAGCGCCCGTCGGTGTAGTCCAGGTCCTGGGCGCTGGCCTCCAGGTCGCGCGCGGCCAGGGTGCGCGCCTCCTCCAGCGCCTGCACGGCGCCCTGGCGCAGGGCCGAGCCGCCGGTGAACAGCGAGCGCGAGCCGGCGCTGCCGAAGCCGTCGCCGCGGTCGGTGTCGCCCAGCACCACGCGCACGCGCTCGATCGGGACGCCGAACACGTCGACCACCAGCTGCGCCAGCGTGGTCGCGATGCCCTGCCCCATCTGGTTGACGGCCGAGAACACCTCGATCACGCCATCGTCGGCCCGCACGTTCACCGTCACCCGCTCGGACAGCGCGTTGCCGCCGGTCCACTCCAGGAAGGTGGCGATGCCCAGCCCGCGCAGCTGGCCGCCGACCTGGCTGCGGGCGCGGCGCGCCTCGAAGCCGTCCCAGTCGGCCTGGGCCAGCGCCTGGTCCATCACGTGCTCGAAGCGGCCGACGTCGTAGGTCTGCCCCATCGGGTTGCGGTAGGGCATCTGCTCGGGGCGGATGAAATTGCGCCGGCGCAGCTGCACGCGGTCGATGCCGGCCTGGCGCGCGGCCTCGTCCATCAGCCGCTCCATGGTGTAGATGGCCTCCGGCCGGCCGGCGCCGCGGTAGGCGCCGGTGGGCGCGGTGTTGGTGAGCACCGCATGGAAGTGGAAGTCGACCAGCGGGATGTCGTAGACGCTGGTCTGCACCCAGGGACCGATCAGCAGCTGGATCGCCACCCCGGTGCCGGTGGCGTAGGCGCCGACATTGGCGTGCGAGTGCAGCCGCAGCGCCAGGATGCGGCCGTCGGCCGCCAGCGCCAGTTCGGCCTCGGTGCGCACGTCGCGGCCGTGGTGCGACGACAGGAACTCCTCGCTGCGGTCGGCGGCCCACTTCAGCGGCCGCTTCAGCTGCCAGGCGCACCAGGCGATCGCGACGTCCTCCGGGTAGGCGCCGGTCTTCATGCCGAAGCCGCCGCCGACGTCGCCCACCGTCACCCGCACCTGCTCGCGCGTCAGTCCCAGCACGTCGCACAGGGTGGTGCGCACGCCCGAGGGCATCTGCGAACTCATGCGCAACGTGAGCCGGCCGTCGTCGGCGACCTCCGCCAGCACCGTGCGCGGCTCCAGCGCCAGCGCCGCGACACGCTGGTTGCGGATCGCCAGCCGCACCACGTGGGCGGCGTCCGCGAACGCCTGCCGGGTGCGGTCGGCGTCGCCGTAGCGGGCCTCGGCGGCGATGTTGTCCGGCGCCTCGTCGCACAGGGGCGCGCCGCCCTGCAGGGCCGGCTCGATCTCGACCACGGCCGGCAGCTCCTCGTACTCGACCCAGACCGCCTCGGCCGCGTCGCGCGCCTGCTGCAGCGTCTCGGCGACGACGATGGCCACCGGCTCGCCGACGAAGCGCACCCTGTCGTGCGCCAGCACCGGGCGCAGCGGGGTGGCGCCGGCGGCGCCGCCGGCGCGCTTGAAGTCGGCGCTGACCGGCAGCGTCTTCACGCCCGAGCGGACCAGCTCGGGACCGGTGGCGACCAGCGCCACCCCCGGCAGGCCGCGCGCGCTGTCGGCATCGATGGACACGATGCGCGCGTGCGGATGCGGCGAGCGCACGAACGCGACCCGCAGCAGGCCGGCCGGCTGCACGTCGTCGGCGTACACGCCCACGCCCTTGAGCAGGCCCTCGTCCTCGATCCGGGGCACCGAGCGGCCGCTGCCGAACCGGGCGGGCACATCGGGGGAGAGGGTGTCGGCGCTCATGGGATCCCTTCGCTTTTTCTGGGCGGCCATTGTGCCGCCGGCCGGCGATCCGCGTGCGCTCAGCGGGCGGGCAGCCCGCCGGCCACCAGGCGGTCGCCCATCCAGCGCAGCAGGTCGAGCCACATCTGGCGCATCTCGGCGTCCAGCGGCGTGCGCAGCGCGTTGGGCAGCTCGATGGTCACCACCGGCACGCCCTGGTGCACGCCGCCGTAGTGGCCCAGCGAGCCGGGAAAGATGCCGACCTGGTCGAGCTGGAGTCGCCCCAGGTGGGCCGGCGGCACCGACGGGCCGTCGAAATCGAGCAGGCCGTAGGGCGCGTGGATGGCGACGATCAGGTGCGGCCGGAAACGCCCCAGCTGCTCGTGCAGGAACCGGCTCTCCGGCTCCGACAGCGGGCGCGGGCCGGGCCAGCGGCGCGGGTCGCGGCGGGTGCGCTGCTCCCAGTAGCTGGCGGCGGCGCGTTCCCAGTCCGGGGTGGGGAAATTGCGGTTGAGGTCGACGCCGTTGGCATTGGTGCGGCGCGGCGGCCGGGCCAGCGCGCCGTCGGGGTTGAGCACGGGGATGAAGCGCCAGTGCACCGGCTGCGGCAGCGGCGCGCCCTGCCGCTCGCGCGCCAGCGCCAGCCAGTGGAAGGCGAGTGCGCCCGCCGACAGCTCGTCGCCGTGGATGGCGCCCACCACCAGCACCCGCAGCCGGGCGCCAGTGGCCGGCAGGTCGCGGACGTACAACGGCGTGCCGTGGGCCGAGGTGGCGCTGCCGGCCTGCAGCCCGGCCTGCTCGCACAGGCGCAGCGGCAGGTTCGGCAAGCGCCCGGCGAACTCGCGGCAGCCCGGCACCGCCGGCACCCGGCCCGTCGGCGCGGCGGCGGGCACTGCAGCCGACGCGGCGCCGGCCAGCAGCAGGCCGGCCAGCGCCGGGAGGACAGGGCGGAACCCCACGGCCGGCGGTTCAGGCCTCGTCGCGCTCGCCGGCCTCGTAGAGCGTCTCGCGCCCCATCCGGTCGAGCACCAGTTCGGCCGTCCACGGCAGCATCAGCGAGCCGCAGCGGCTGTCGCGGTAGATGCGCTCCAGCGGCAGGTGCTTCATCATGCTCTGGCCGCCGCAGGTGCGGATGGCCAGCCGGGCGATGTCGTTGGCGCCCTCCATCACCGTGAACTGCGCCGCGTACAGCCGCATGCGCTCGTCCTTCGAGGGCGCCGGCCGGGCCTCGCGCACGGCACGCAGGAACAGGCTGCGCAGGCTTTCCAGCTGGATGCGCATCTGCGCCACCGCGACCTGCTTGGTCGGGTACATGCGGCGCTTGACCGGCGGCTCGCCCGGCACCTCGCCGCGCAGGTACTGCACCGTGAAGTCGTAGGCCGCGTTGGCCAGCCCGAGGTAGGTGGGGGCGAGCGTGAAGAACATCGCCGGCCAGGTCTGCGCGCCCTGGTGGTAGACGCCGCGCGGCATCAGCTGCTCGTCGTCGGAGACGAACACGTCCTGGAACGTCAGGTTGCGGCTGACGGTGCCGCGCATGCCGAGCGGGTTCCAGTCGCCGCTGACGGTGACGCCCGGACTGGTCGCCGGCACCGCCAGGTACAGGGTGTCGCGCGGGTCCGGCTTGACGCCCTCGCGGTCCTCGGTGCACAGGATGCCGTAGTAGTGGGCCGCCCCCGACAGCGAGGCGAAGATCTTGCGGCCGTTGACGACCCAGCCGCCCGCGACCTTGCGCGCCGTGGTGCCGAAGGGCGCGCGCCCGGCGGCCGCCGCGCTGCCCTCGGAGAACGGCTGGGCGTAGATGGCGCCGTCCTGCACCACGCGGCGGAAGTGCAGCGCGCGCCGCCGGTGGTGCTCCTCGCGCTGCGCGTCGGTCATCGGGATGCCGTCGGCCAGCACGCCGGTCCACAGCGTCGAGCAGATGTGCATGTTCCAGGTCAGCGCCGTGACGCCGCAGTGGCGGCCGATCTCGGCCGCCACCAGCATGTAGGTGGCGAAGTCGGCGCCGCCGCCGCCCTGGTCGGCCGGCACGCACAGGGCCAGCAGGCCGTGCTCGCGCAGGTCGTCGTAGTTGGCCTGCGGGAAGGTCGCGCTGTCGTCCCACTGGGCGGCGCGCGGGGCGAAGCGGCTGGTGCCCAGCTCGCGCGCCAGCGCCAGCAGCGAGCGCTGGCGCGCGGTGAGGTCGGTGTCGCCGACGGCCGGGGTGAAGCCTAGCGGGGCGTGGGGGTCCATGGGTCTCCTTTCACGGGGCCGGGCGATGAATCCGCTTCATTGGCCGGTCCAAACAATTCATTGGACGGGCCTGCGGCCCGGTGCTGTACTGCGCCGCCTTGCAAGGAGTGCTCCCCATGCCGCGTGTCCTGCTTCGATCGTTGCTGCTCGCCACCACCGCCGTGGCTGCCCTGGCCGCCGCGGCGCCTGCCGCCGCCGCCTACCCCGACAAGCCGATCCGGCTGGTGGTGCCGTTCTCGGCCGGCGGGACCGTGGACGTGGTGGCACGCGCCGTCGGCCAGCAGCTGGGCCGGCAGCTGGCGACCACGGTGGTGGTGGAGAACGTGCCCGGCGCCGGCGGCGCCATCGCCACCCAGCGCGTGGCCAAGGCACCGGCCGACGGCTACACGCTGCTGTTCACCACGCCCAACCACACCATCAACCCGGCGCTCAACGACAAGCTGCCGTTCGATCCCGAGAAGAACCTGGCGCCGGTCTCGCTGGTGGCGCAGATCCCCGAGCTGCTGGTGGCCAGCGCCGGCCAGCCGTTCTCCGACCTGGCCGGCCTGGTCAAGGCGGCGCGCAGCCAGCCCGGGCAGCTGACCTACGCCTCGGCCGGCAACGGCACGCTGCCGCACGTCACCATGGAACTGCTGCTGCAGCGCCTGGGCATCCAGCTCACCCACGTGCCCTACAAGGGCGCGGCGCCGGCGCTCAACGACCTGCTGGCCGGCCAGGTGGCGGTGAAGATGGACACCGTCGCCACCTCCGCGGCCCACATCCGCGCCGGCCGCATCAAGCCGCTGGCCATCGCCGGCCTGCGCCGCTCGCCGCTGATGCCCGAGGTGCCGACCATTGCCGAGTCGGGCGTGCCGGGCTACCAGGGCATCCTGTGGATGGGCATCCTGGCGCCGGCCGGCACGCGCCCCGAACTCCTCGAGCAGCTGCACCGGGCCATCGCCGCCATCGCCCGCCAGCCCGAGTTCCTGCGCCAGCTGGACGCCGGCGGCGTCGAGGTGGTGGCCAGCGACCCGGCCAGCTTCGGCAAGCAGATCCGCGACGAGCTGCGCCAGTGGGCCGAGGTCGTCAAGGCCTCCCACATCAAGGCGGAGTGACGCATGGTCCAGCCGCGCCCCCTGCCCCCGCTGACGCAACCGCCCGACCCGCAGCCGCGCCGGCCGCGCACCGCCTGCCCGCCCGGGGCGATCGACTGCCACATCCACCTGTTCGGGCCGGCGGAGCGCCATCCCTTCCACCCGGACAGCAAGTACGTCTCGGCCGACGCCCTGCCCGCCACCCACATCGCGCTGCAGGACACGCTGGGCCTGGCCGGCGCGGTGGTGGTCAGCGGCGGCGGCTACGGCATCAGCCACGCCCACCTGGCCGAGGTGCTGGAGCAGCATCCCGGGCGCTTCCGCGGCGTGGCCCTGCTGCCCGACGACGTGAGCGACGCCGAGCTGCGCCGGCTGGACGGCCTGGGCGTGCGCGGCGCCCGCTTCGTCAGCCCGGGCCACCGCGGCGCGCTGCCGCGCCTGTCGCCGCGGCTGGCGGCCCGGGTCGCCGAGCTGGGCTGGCACGTGCAGTTCTATCCGGCCGGCGACGACCTGCTGCAGTTCGCCGACGCGCTGGCGGCCCTGCCCTGCCCGGTGGTGCTGGACCACTTCGCCGCCATCCCGGCCGCCGGCGGCACCGGCCAGCCGGCCTTCCAGCGCCTGCTGCGGCTGCTGGACAGCGGCCGCTTCTGGGTCAAGCTGTCCGGGCCGATGCGCTGCACGCCCGGGGACTACCCCTACGCGCCGGTCACGCCGCTGGCCCGCGCGCTGGTGGCGGCGGCGCCGCAGCGGCTGCTGTGGGGCACCGACTGGCCGCACGTGAACATGAACGGCCGTGCCATGCCCAACGACGGCGACCTGTTCGACCTGCTGGCCGAGTGGGTGCCCGACGCCGACGTGCGCGCCCGCATCCTGGTCGACAACCCGCGCAGCGTGTACGGCTGGCCGCCGGCCTGAGCGGTCGCCGCGGCCGGCGGCGCGAGCGCGCGGCGCCGGCATCTCAGTGCAGCTGGCGCGGCAGCGCGAGGAAGCGCAGCACCGCGGCGTCGAAGTCGTCCGGCGCCTCCAGGTTCTGCAGGTGGCCGATGCCGGCCATCTCCAGGTAGGTGCTGCCGGCGATCTGCTGCGCCATCTTGCGCATCACCGCCGGCGGCGCGTTGCGATCGTGCTCGCCGGCCACCAGCAGCGTCGGCACGTGGATGTGCGGCAGGTTGGCGCGGCGGTCGAAGGTGACCAGCGCCTCCAGCGCGCGCCGGTAGGTGGAGGGATTGACCTGCGCCATGCAGTGCTGCGCCAGCCGCACGCCCTCGGGCAGCGAGCCGGGGCCGATCATCTGCGGCACCAGCACCTGCGCCAGGTCGGCCATGCTCTGGCCGGCGTCCAGCGGCGCGGTACGGGTCGCGATGAACTCGCGCTGCCAGTCGCCATCGGGTTTGCCGAACGCCGGCGAGGTCCCGCACAGCACCAGCCGGCGCACCAGCTCGGGCCGGCGCGCCACCACCTCCTGCGCCACCATGCCGCCCATGCTGTGGCCCACCAGCGTGACGTCGCCGCAGCGCAGGCTCTCGATCAGCGTGATGCAGCTGGCGGCCAGGCCCTTGAAGGTGTAGGGCTCGATCGGCGGGCTGTGGCCGTAGCCGGGCATGTCCCAGGCGACGGCGCGGTAGCCGCAGGACGCGAGCGTCTCGACCTGGGGCGCGAACGCCAGGTGGCCGCCGCCGATGCCGTGCAGCATCAGCACCGTGGGCCCGGCGCCCAGCGTGGTGAAGGTGGGCCGGATCGTCATCGCATCCCCTGCGCCGCGGCGGCCGGCCCGCTCATGCCACCACCTGCCCGTCGCGCACCACCGGCACGCCGTCCAGCGCCACCGTGCAGCCGCGCAGCGGCAGGTCGAAGTGGCCGAGCGTGTGGCGGCCCGCGACCTCGTTGGCGCCGGTGCTGAAGAGGAAGTTGCCGGCGAAGGCGCGCAGCTCGGTGCCGTTGAAGTCGCGCTTGTCGTGCAGCGCCATGCTGTCCCAGCGCGCGGCGGGGTTCAGGCCCCAGCCGACATGGCTGACGGCGTAGGCCGAGCGGTCGCCCCAGGCGGCGATGTAACTGCGCATGAGCTCGGCGTCGACGCCGGCGCCGTCGATGCGCACCACGTGGTCGTCCTCGATCACCAGGGTCACGGCCTGCTCGATGTAGCGCTTGAAGGTGAGGTTGACGTCGCCCGGGGCCAGCACCAGCCGGCCGTTCACCGTGCCGGCGGCGGGGAAGGCCAGCGCCAGCCCGCCGGGCCAGTGCGTCAGGGTGCCGGGCCGGGTGGTGTAGCCCCAGTTGCCGCCGGCCACCGCGCCGGCGAGCGAGACCGCCAGGTCGCTGCCGGCCGGCGAGGTGACGCGCAGCTGGCGCGCGGCGCGCAGCCGCCGCACGTGCTCCTTCACGCATAGCTCCAACGAGCCATCGTCCGTCGGGGCCAGCCGCGCCAGCGTCTCGGGGTGCTCGTTGCTCACGTAGACCACGCGCGCGCCACCCGCCAGGATGGCCGGCAGTTCGGGCGCGTGCATCAGCCCCTCCACCGTGCAGTCGATGACCAGCGTGCTGCCGGCCAGCGCGGCGACCACCGGCGCTATCTTTTGCAGAGCGTCGCAGGCGCCCGTGGAGCGCAGCGGCGGCAGGCCGTGGCGCACCGGGGTGGGCAGGGTGAGGGTGAAGCAGCGGGCCTGGCGGCGCGCCGCGGCCAGCTGCGCGAGCTGGACCAGCACCGGCCGGCTCTGGCTCTCGCACAGCACGGCGACCATGTCGCCGGGCTGCAGGGCACAGCGGCGCAGCACGCCGTCGAAGGCATCCAGCCAGCCGGGTTCGAGGGTCTCCTGCACCATGGGGCGTCCGCTTTGGTCCATACTACATGAAAATTCATGCAATCCTGCCGATGAGCCCGCCGCGCAAGGCCCTGCCACCGACCTTCTCGTCGCAGGAGTTCCGCTCCGCCCTGGGGATGTTCGCCACCGGCGTCACCATCGTCACCGCGGTCACCGCCGAAGGCCAGCCCATCGGCCTGACGGCCAGCTCGTTCAACTCGGTCTCGCTCGACCCGCCGCTGGTGCTGTGGAGCCTGGCGCGCGCGGCCGGCTCGCTGCAGGCCTTCAGCACCGGCTCGCACTACGCCATCAACATCCTGGCGGCCGACCAGAAGGCGCTGGCCGAGCGCTTCGCCGTCAAGGGTGGCGACCGCTGGGGCGGGGTCGACTACACCGGCGGGGCCGGCGACGCCCCGCTGCTGGCCGGCGCCGCCGCCACCTTCGAATGCTTCAACCGCAGCCGCTACGAGGAAGGCGACCACGTCATCTTCGTCGGCGAGGTCGAGCGCTGCAGCTGGCGCACCGGCGCCATGCCGCTGCTGTTCCACGGCGGGCGGTTCTACACCGAGCTGCCGATCTGATGGCCGGCGAACGCTTCGTCGACAACTACCTCGGCTACCTGCTCGGGCAGGCCAACCACGCGCTCTACAAGGAGTTCGACGCCCAGGTGCGCGCCCGCGGCCTCAGTTCGGTCGAGTGGCGCGTGCTGGCCACGCTGCAGGACAGCGAGCCGCTCACCGTCAGCCAGCTGGCGCAGGAGGTGCTGTCCAAGCAGCCCACGGTCACCAAGCTGGTCCAGCGCATGGCCGAGCAGGGCTGGGTGGCCCTGCAGGCCGACCCGGCCGACCAGCGCCGCACCCTGGTGGTGGCCACCGCCGGCGGGCGCCGCCTGGTCAAGCCGCTGGTGGAGGCGGCGCGCCAGCACGAGGCGCGCATCCTGCGTCCGCTCGGCGCCACCGAGAAGGTGGCGCTGCGCAAGCTGCTGGTGAAGATCGCCCAGCACGCCTGAGGGCGGCGGCGCCGGCGGCTAGGATGCCGGTCCGATGCCCGACCGCAAACACCACCTCGACACCTTCGCCATCACGCTGCTGCTGGCGTGCTGCCTGTTCTGGGGCTTCCAGCAGATCCTGATCAAGACCACCGTCGGCGAGGTCCCGCCGCTGTGGCAGGCGACGCTGCGCTTCGCCGGCGCCACCGTGCTGCTCGGGCTGTGGTGCGCGCTGCGCGGGGTGCCGCTGTTCGCGCGCGACGGCAGCCTGGCCAGCGGCCTGCTGGCCGGGCTGCTGTTCGCCGCCGAGTTCACCTGCATCTACCTGGGGCTGCGCGACACCAGCGCCTCGCGCCTGACGGTGTTCCTCTACACCTCGCCGTTCGTGGTGGCGCTGCTGCTGCCGCGGCTGGTGCCGACCGAGCGGCTGCGGCCGCTGCAATGGGCCGGGCTGGCGATCGCCTTCGCCGCCGTGGCGGTGGCCTTCAGCGAAGGCTTCGCCGGTGCCACCACGGCGCGCCAGCTGCGCGGCGATGCGCTGGCGCTGGCGGCCGGCACGCTGTGGGGCCTGACCACACTGGTGATCCGCGGCTCGCGCCTGGCGACCGCGTCGGCCGAGAAGACCCTGTTCTACCAGGTGGCCGTGACCGCCGCCGTGGCGCCGCTGCTGTCGCTGCTGCTGGGCGAGAGCTGGTCGCTGCAGTACTCGGCCCAGGCCTGGGGTTCACTCGGGCTGCAGACGGTGATCGGCGCCTTCGCCAGCTACCTTGCGTGGATGTGGCTGCTGCGGCACTACCCGGCCACGCAGATGGCCTCGTTCACCTTCCTCACGCCGGTGTTCGCGCTGGTGTTCGGCGTGCTGCTGCTGGGCGAGCACCTGACCGCGCAGCTGGTGCTGGCGCTGGTGGGCGTGGCGGTGGGCATCGTGCTGGTCAACCGCAAGCCGGCGGCGCGCTAGCCGGCAAAGCCGGGGTCGAGGTCCCAGGCCCAGCGCAGCATCGCGTCCCACAGCAGCGCGTTCTGGTCGCCCTGGCGCGCGGTGCGGTCGTACTGGGCCGCCGCGCGCTGCGCGATCGCGTCCAGCGGCTGCACCAGCGCCGCCCCGGTCGCCTGCGCCGCCACCTGCACCTCGCAGGCGCGCTGCAGCATGTAGTGCTCGGCGAAGGCGTCGCCGATGCTCGGCCCGCAGACCAGCAGGCCGTGGTTGCGCAGGATCATCACGTTGCGGTCGCCGAGGTCGGCGGCCAGCCGCTGGCACTCCTGGCGGTCGAGGGTGATGCCCTCGAAGTCGTGGTACGCCACCCGGCCCGCGTAGAACAGCGCATTGAAGCTCAGGGGCAGCAGGCCGCCCGCCTGGCAGGCCACGACCTGCCCCGCCGTGGTGTGGGTGTGCACCACGCAGTGCGCGTCGGCCCGCGCGGCATGCACCGCCGCGTGGACGACGAAGCCGGCCGGGTTCACGGCCCACGCACTGGCGTCGACCTTGCGCCCCTCGAGGTCGATCTTCACCAGCGTGCTGGCCCGAATCTCGCGGTACATCAGCCCGAACGGGTTGATCAGGAAATGCTCCGTCCCCGGCAGGCGCACCGTGAGGTGGTTGTAGATCAGCTCGTGCCAGCCCAGGTGGGCGAACAGCCGGTAGGCCGCCGCCAGCTCGCAGCGCAGCTGCCACTCGCCGGCGTCCACGCCGGCCGGCCGGCGCTGCCCGAACGCGTCCCGCATCGCCGCCCGGTCCATGGCCTCAGCCCTCCGGCGTGTAGCCGACCGTGCGGACCAGGCCGGCCCAGAAGTCGGTCTCCGTCTTGAGCAGCCCGGCCAGCTGCTGCGGGCTGGTCGGATAGGGCTCCAGGTACAGCGCCGCCAGGCTGTCCACCACGTCCGGCGACGACAGCGCCGTGCGGATGGCGTCGTTGAGCCGCAGCACCACCTCGCCCGGCGTGCGCGCCGGCAGGTAGAAGCCGAACCAGCCGAGGTAGGCCAGGTCCTTGAAGCCCTGCTCGGCGTAGCTCGGGGTCTCGGGCGTGAACTTGCCACGCCGCGGCCCGCTGGTGGCCAGCAGGCGCACCTTGCCGGCCTTCAACTGGCCCATGAACTCGCCGGTGGGCCCGACGACGGCGGCCAGCTGGCCGCCGATCAGGTCCAGCATCGCCGGCTGCGAGCCCCGGTAGGCGACGTGGCGCAGGTCGGCCTGGCCGGCCTTGCCCAGCGCGGCGCCGATGAAGTTGGCCGCCGACCCGGCGCCGGCCGAGCCGAAGCTGGCCTGGCCGGGGTTGGCCTTGCACCAGGCCAGGAACTCCGGCACGGTGCGCACGGCGGCGGGCACCAGCGGACCGACGGCCAGTGCGTAGTCGAACGACGCCGCGCCCGACACCGGCACCAGGTCGGCCAGCGGGTCGTAGGGCAGCTTGCGGTAGGTGAAGGGATGCAGCCCGAGCGGCGAGGCCGGCGTCAGGAGGATGGTCGCCCCGTCCGGCGCCGCCGCCTTGACCGCCTGCACCGCGATCTGCCCGCCGGCACCGGTCCTGTTCTCGGCGATCGCCGTCTTCGCGAAGACCGGCGCCAGCTTGTCGGCGACGCGGCGGCCGGTGACGTCGATGGTGCCCCCGGGGGCGAAGCCGATCACCACCTTGGCGGCCTCCAGCCCCTGCGACCGGGCCTGGGGCAGGCCGCCCAGCAAGAGGCCGGCGGCTGTGCCCTGGACGAATTTGCGACGCGACGACTCCATGGAATCTCCTGGGTGGGAATGGGCGAAAAGGACTAGAGATCGAGCACGAGGCGGGCCGACTTCGCGCGCGACACGCACACCAGCATCGTGCGCAGCGTGTCGCGCTGCGACGGCGGGTAGACGTAGTCGCGGTGCTCCGGCTCGCCCTCGCAGACGGCGGTCTCGCAAGTGCCGCACAGGCCCTCGCGGCAGGCGAAGGGCACGTCATGGCCGTTGGCTTCCAGCACGTCGAGGACGCTGCGGTCGGGCGGCACGTGCAGGCTGGTGCCGCTGCGCCGCAGGTCGACCCAGAAGCCGTCCGCCGCCGCCGCCGCCGGTGGGGCGTCGGCCGCCGGCGCCGAGAACCATTCGAAATGGAGCGCCTCGTCGCCCAGATGGGCGCCGTGCTCGCGCACCGCCGCCATCAGGGGTGCCGGGCCGCAGCAGTACACCTGGGTGCCGGGCTCCACGTCGGCCAGCAGCGGCGCCACCGCCAGCGGGGCGCCCTGTTCGTCGTCGCAGTGGAAGCGCACGCGGCGGCCATACGCGCGCAACTCCTCGTAGAAGCCCATGCGCACGCGGCTGCGGGCCGCATAGACCAGCGTCCAGGGCTCGCCCGCGGCCTCGCACCAGCGGACCATGGACAGGATCGGCGTGATGCCGATGCCGCCGGCGATGAACAGGTAGCGCGGCGCATCGGGCACCAGCTCGAAGTTGTTGGCCGGCGCGCTGCAGGTGACCTCGGCCCCGGCGCGCAGCATGCGGTGCACGTAGTCGGAGCCGCCGCGGCTGGCGGCCGCGCGGCCCACGCCCAGCACGTAGCGGTGCCGCTCGCGGTTGTCGCCGGCCAGCGAGTACTGGCGCTGCAGGCCGTTGGGCAGGTGCAGCGTCAGGTGCGCGCCCGGCGCGAACGCGGGCAGCAGCGCGCCGTGCGGATCCTGCAGTTCCAGCCGCAGCACGTCACGCGCCTCGGTCCGCACCGCGGTGACGCGCAGCCGCAGATCGCTCATGCGCCCAACCCGGCCTGGTGCGGCGCGCGGATCGGGATCGACTTCGGCTCGGCGCCCTGCCGGGCCGCCTCGTCGGCCCGCTCGGCGGCCACCAGCTTGTCGAAGGTCCAGCGGAAGTGCGACAGCGCGGCGTCGGCGGCCACCGCGAGCATCTTGAAGCCGGGGTCGGCATCGAGCACCTTCTCCTGCGCCTCGATCAGGTGCTTGTCCTCCAGGAACCCCTCGATCAGGCTCTGGTGCAGCGAGCGCGAGACGTTGTGGTCGTCGCCCTCGTAGTTGTTCAGGTAGGTCCAGAAGAAGTGCGTCGTGCGGCGCGTCTCCGGCGTCATGAACTGGCAGTTGCGGTACTCGCGCGTGCCCTCGCGGTTGCCCTTCTCGGAGCCGCTGCCGGCCGGCGAGAACATCGACTCCAGGAAGAAGATCCCGGGGATGTGCATGTGGCCGATGTTGCGGCGGTCGACGTGCCGGTCCTTCTCGGCCGCCGGCAGCACCTTGCGGTGGAACGGCGGCGGCGCGGCATCCATGTGCCAGCGCTCGACCCGGAAGCCGCGCGGCAGCCGCTCGATGGCCACCGGCTTGGTGACGTAGGCGTACTCCTCGGAGCCGCCCAGCGTCTTGGTGTGCACGAACGCGAGGTGGGCGAAGTCCGACAGGTTGTCCACGATCAGCAGCCAGTTGGCGTCGTAGTGCATGTAGTCGGGCACGCCCTTCCACTGCGGGTCGCGCAGGTAGGGGAAGTCGATGATCTGCGCCGGGTCGGCCAGGGCGGGGTCGCCCATCCAGATCCACACCAGGTGGTCCTTCTCGACCACCGGGTAGCTCCTGACGCCCAGCTTGGGCGGCACCACCTCCTGGCCGGGGATCTGGATGCACTTGCCCGAGGCGTCGAACTTGAGCCCGTGGTACATGCAGCGCACGCAGTCGCCCTCGCGCCGGCCCAGGTGCAGCGGCACGCCGCGGTGGCAGCAGCGGTCCTGCAGCGCGACGACCTGGCCGCTGTCGCCCTTGTAGAGCAGCACGGCCTCCTCGAGCAGCGTGCGCGCGAGCAGCTTGCCGTCGATCAACTCGTGGTCCCAGGCGGCCACGTACCAGCAGTTCTTCAGGAACATCGGAGTCTCCAGGCGATGGGACAATCGTAGGAACCACGGCGGCGCCGATCAACCGGGCTTCCTGTCCGCTGTGTTCCGATTCCTGAACAATGAACTGGGACGACTTTGATGCCTTCTGCCAGGTGGTGGACCACGGCGGCTTCACCGCCGCCGCCCGCGCCCTGGAGCGTCCCAAGTCGAGCCTGAGCGCCTCGGTCTCGCGCCTGGAGGAGCAGCTGGGCACGCGCCTGCTGGAGCGCACCACCCGGCGCCTGCGCCTCACCGACGCCGGCGACTCGCTCTACCGCGACATCTCCAAGCCGTTCTCGCAGCTGCGCGAGCTGGCCGTCGATGCCCTCGCCAAGGGCACGCAGGTGCAGGGCACGCTGCGCATCGCGGCGCCGTACGAGTTCGGCGCCCACCACCTGGCGTCGGTGGCCTGCCGGGTGATGACCCGCTACCCGGCGCTGAAGGTGCAGATCGACGTCGAGCACGCCCGGGTGGCGCTGTTCGAGCGCCACTACGACATCGTCTTCTCCGCCCTGGAGCACCGGGTCGCGCCGTCCACCGTGGTGACCAAGCGGGTCTACTCGCTCGAGCGCGGCCTGTTCGCGTCGCCGGAGCTGATGGTCCGCTGTCCCGCCTTCGCCGGCCCCGACGACCTCAACGCGCTGCCCCTGCTGGCCGGCGGCGAGGACCACGACTGGCCGTTCACCGGCGCCGACGGCAGCACCGTGGTGGTGGACGTGCGCAATCCGCCGCTGCGCAGCGGCAACGCCGAGGTGCGGCTGCAGGCGGCAATGGCGGGGCTGGGCGTGGCACGCATCACCGCCTCCTTCTGCGCCCCCGCCGTGGCCCAGGGCCGGCTGGTGCGTCTGCTGCCGCAGTGGCAGTGCGCGCCGCTGCGCATCCATGCCCTGCTGCCGGGGCGCCGGCTGGTGCCGGCCAAGGTGCGGGTGTTCCTCGACGGGCTGGAGGACGAGGCCGCCCAGCAGGGTGGCGCCACCGCGGCGGCGTGACGTCAGGCGCGTGCGGTGGGCTCATCCGGTGAACGGCTGCCGCGCTCGCGCGCCAGCCGCACGTACCAGTCCAGGCAGCCCGGGTTGGCCATCGCCTCGCGGTTGATCACCTGGTCCACCTGCTGGCCGAGCAGCAGCTTCTTGACCGGCAGCTCCTGCTTCTTGCCCGACAGGGTGCGCGGGATCTCGGCCACCTGGTAGACCTGGTCGGGCACGAAGCGCGGGCTGAGCGCCGAGCGGATGGCGCCGGCGATGCGCCCGCGCAGCGCGGCGTCCAGGGCCACGCCGGGGCGCAGCACCACGAACAGCGGCATCCAGCTTTCGCGCCCCAGGTACTCGAGGTCGACCACCATCGAGTCCAAGACCTCGGGCAGCGCCTCCACCGCGCTGTACAGCTCGCTGGTGCCCATGCGCAGGCCGTGGCGGTTGATGGTGGCGTCGCTGCGGCCGTAGATGATGCAGCCGCCGTCCGGCAGGACCTTGAGCCAGTCGCCATGGCGCCAGACGCCCGGCCAGGTGTCGAAGTAGGAGGACCGGTAGCGCCGGCCGTCGGGGTCGTTCCACAGGTACAGCGGCATCGACGGGATGGGCCGGGTGCACACCAGCTCGCCGACCGCGCCGACCACCGGCCGGCCCTGCTCGTTCCAGGCCTGCACCGCGCAGCCGAGCAGGCGGCACTGCATCTGGCCGGGCACCAGCGGCAGCTCGCGGTTGCCGCCGATGAAGGCGCCGGCGAAGTCGGTGCCGCCCGAGATGTTGGCCCACCAGATGGCGCGCGTGCCGAGCCGCTCGAACTGCGCACCGGTCCAGCGCTGCACCTCCTCGGACAGCGGCGAGCCGGTGCTGCCCAGGGCACGCACGCTGCGCAGCCCCGGCAGCGCAGCCAGGTCGATGCCGGCCTTCATGCAGTTGGCGAAGAACGCCGCGCCGGCGCCGAAGACGGTGACGCCCAGGTCGGCGGCGAAGCGCCACAGCGTGGTCCAGTCGGGCGCGCCCTTGCTGCCGGCCGGATTGCCGTCGTACAGGCAGCAGGTGGTGCCGCCGAGCAGGCCGGCCATCTGCGCGTTCCACATCACCCAGCCGGTGGAGCTGTACCAGTGGAAGCGCTCGCCCCAGGTGTTGGGGTGGTAGCTGCACCCGATGTCGCTGTGCAGCACCAGGTGGGCCAGCATCACGGTGACGATGCCGCCATGGCCGTGCACGATCGGCTTGGGCAGGCCGGTGGTGCCGCTGGAATAGACGATCCACAGCGGGTGGTCGAACGCCACCCAGAGCGGCTCGAAGGCCGCGACGGCGGCGTCGTCGCGCGCCACCGCGTCCTCCAGCCAGGCATCGGCCTGCAGCGCGGTGCCGCCGAGGGTGCGCAGCCCCAGCACGTGGCGCACGCTGGGCAGGCGGCTGCGCAGGTCGGCCACCACGGCGCTGCGGTCGTGGTCCTTGCCGCCATAGGTCACGCCGTCGCAGGCGATCAGCACCTTGGGCTCGATCTGGCTGAAGCGGTCCAGCACCGCGTTGCTGCCCATGTCGGGCGCGCAGATGCTCCACACCGCGCCCAGGCTCACCACCGCCAGGAAGGCGACGATGGCCTCCGGCACGTTGGGCAGGTAGGCGGCGACGCGGTCGCCCGGCTGCAGCCCCTGGGCCTGCAGGTGCAGCGCCAGCGCGGCCGACTGGCGGCGCAGCTGTGGCCAGCTCAGCTCGCGGTGGTGGCCGCGCTCGTTGCGGCTGACCAGGGCCGGAAAGCCCGCCGCGTGCGCCGGCCCGGCATGGCGCAGCACCTGGCGCGCGTAGTTCACCTGCGCGCCCGGGAACCAGACCGCACCGGGCATGGCCTCGCGCGCCAGCACCGCGCCGTGCGGCGTCGGCGAGTCGATGCCGAAGCAGTCCCAGATGCTCTGCCAGAACTCGTCGAGGTCGTCGACCGACCAGCGCCACAGCTCGTCGTAGCTGTCGAAGGTGAGCCCGCGGTGGTCGCGCAACCAGTCCTGGTACAGGCGGATCTGCGGGATGCGGGCGGGGACGGCGGGGCGGCGGGACGTCATGGGCGGGCAGCGTAGCGCCGCCCGCACCGCCCGGCCAGCGGGGATGCCCCGGGGGCGGCGCCGGGACGCCGGCACGCGCCGGCCGCTAGGGTTTGTACGCCTGTCCAACACTTTAGGACAGTCGTACAAATCGCATCCCGCCCGCCTCCCATGCCGCGCCCCGCCCCGCCCGCCGACCGTCCCGACCGCAAGCAGGCCATCCTGCTGGCCGCCGAGCGCCTGTTCGCCGAGCACGGCTACCACGGCGTGTCGCTGCGGCAGATTGCCGACGGCGCCGGCGTGCCGCTGGCGCTGGTGGGCTACTACTACGGCCAGAAGCACGAGCTCTTCCAGGCCATCTTCGACCACTGGGGCGACACCATCGAGGAACGGGTGGCCGGCCTGCGGGTGGCGCTGCAGGCGCCCGAGCGCCAGCGCCTGCAGCGCGTGGTGGCCGCCTTCGTCGAGCCGGTGCTGCGCATGCGCGCCAGCCCCGAGGGCGAGTACTACGCGCTGCTGGTGGCGCGCGAGCTGTACCACGCGCGCGAGGACACCGACCACGTGCTGCGCACCTGGTTCGACCCGCTGGCGCACGCCTTCATCGACGCCCTGCACGAGCTGCTGCCGCACGCCAGCCGCGGCCGCGCGGCCTGGTGCTACCAGTTCATGCTGGGCGCGCTGCTGCACCACATGAGCGACAACCGCATCGAGCGGCTGTCGCGCGGCGAGGTGCGCGGCCGCGACGACGCGGCGCGCCAGCTGCTCATCGACTTCATCGTCGGCGGCCTGCGTGCCGCCCTGCCCCGTCCCACCGCATCCCGAACCCCAAGGAGACACGCATGAAACGCCGCCGCCTCGTCCTGGCCCCGCTCGCCGCGGGCGCCGCCACCCTGGCCCTGCCCGCGCGCGCCCAGGCCACCACCAGGATCGTCTACGGCTACACCGCCGTCACCGATTTCGCCTCGGTGTTCGTGGCGGTCGAGGAGGGCTACTTCAAGAAGCGCAACCTGGAGGTCGAGCCCAAGTTCATCCCGCTCAACTCCACCATCCCGGCGGCGATCCAGTCCGACTCGCTGCAGATCGGCGGCCCCACGCCCTCGGTCTACCTGCAGTCGGTCGACGGCGGCCTCGACCACGTGGTGGTGGGCGGCGGCGGCCTGACGGCCAAGAGCCAGACCGGCTACGCCGTGGTCGGCCGCGCCGGCACCGGCATCCGGAGCGCACAGGACTTCGTCGGCAAGAAGGTCGGCGTGCCGGGCCTGGGCGCCTTCCTGCACGTGGGCTTCCGCGGCTGGCTCAAGCAGAGCGGGGTCGACTACAAGAAGGTCAACTTCATCGAGGCCAGCTTCCCGCAGCACGGCGACCTGCTGCGCGGCGGCTCGCTCGACGCGGTGGTGACGGCCGACCCGTTCATGGCCCGCATCCTGGACAGCGGCGCCGGCTACGTCGCCTCCTACTACGGCACCTTCCTCACCGAGGGCATGCCCACCATCCTGCACACGGCACGGCGCGACTGGGTGGCGAAGAACCAGGCGGCGGCGCGCGGCTTCCGCGAGGCGCTGGTGGAAGCCGCCGCCTTCATCAACAAGCCGGCCAACGAGGCGCGCCTGCGCGCCATCATCGGCAAGTACATCAAGGTGCCGCCAGAGGTGCTGGCCAAGATGCAGATCTCGCCGCCGGGACCGGTGATCGTCGAGAAGCAGCTCGACTACTGGGTGGGGCTGATGAAGGACCAGGAGATGCTGCGCACCGACCCCAAGGTCGCGACGCTGATCGCCAGGTGATGGGGGAGGCGCTGCTGCGGATGGAGGGCGTCGCGATCCACCTGGGTGGACGCGAGATCCTGTCGCCGACCGACCTGCGGGTGGCGCGCGGCGAGTTCGTCTGCGTCATCGGCCCCTCGGGCTGCGGCAAGACGACCCTGCTGCGGGCCGCGGCCGGCTTCGTCGCCCCGCAGGCCGGCACGGTGGCGCTGGCCGGCCGGCCGGTGCAGGGGCCCTCGCGCGCAGCGGCGTTCGTGTTCCAGGACTACGGCCGGGCGCTGCTGCCCTGGCGCAGCGTCGCCGGCAACGTCAGCCTGGCGCTGGAGGCGGCCGGGGTCGCGGCCGCCGAACGGCCGGCGCGCATCGACCGCGTGCTGCAGACGGTGGGGCTGGCGCCGCATGCGGCCAAGTTCCCGGCCCAGCTGTCCGGGGGCATGCAGCAGCGGGTGCAGATCGCGCGCTGCCTGGCGCAGGAGCCCACCCTGCTGATGATGGACGAGCCGTTCGGCGCGCTCGATGCGATGACGCGCGAGAACCTGCAGGACGAACTGGCGCGGCTGGTGCGCGAGCAGGGCCTGACGGTGCTGTTCGTCACCCACGACCTGGAAGAGGCCATCTACCTCGGCGACCGGGTGCTGGCGCTGCGCAGCAACCCGACCGCCGACCGGCCCAGCCTGGCGGCGCTGATCGACGTGCCGATCGCGCGCCCGCGCCACCAGCTGGAAACGCGCGAGCATCCCGAATTCCTGCGCCTGCGGCGCGAGCTCTACCACTACCTGGGGCACGACTGATGCTGCGTGCGCTGCGCCCGTTCGTGTTCCCGCTGCTGCTGCTGGCCGCGCTGGAGTGGTGGACCCGCACCATCGGCAAGGACAGCGACGCGCTGGCGCCGCCCACCAGGGCCGCGCAGGCCTTCGCCGCCGCCCTCACCGATGGCTCGCTGCTGCAGGCCACCGCCTTCACGCTCGGCAGCGCGGCCGCCGGCCTGGGCGTCGCCTGCGGGCTCGGCATCCTGCTCGGCACGCTGCTGGGCCTGTCGCGCCGCGCCGCCGGCATGGGCTTCCTGACCATCGAGGTGCTGCGGCCCGTGCCCTCGGTGGCCCTGATCCCGCTGGTCATGCTGGCCTGGGGTTTCGGCTTCCGGATGGAGATCGCGGTGATCGCCTTCGCCAGCGTCTGGCCGATGCTCATCCTCACGCAGGCGGCGGTGCGCCAGGTCGAGCCGCGGCTGCTCGAAGTCGCCAGCGCCCTGCAGCTGGGGCCGGCGGCGCGCTTCACCAAGATCGTGCTGCCGGCCATGGTGCCGCGGCTGTTCGTCGCCCTGCGGCTGGGCGTGGCCATCGCGCTGGTGGTGGCCGTGACGGTCGAGATCGCCGCCAACCCGCACGGCATGGGCTACGCGCTCATCATCGCGCAGCAGAGCCTGGACCCGGCGCTGATGCTGGCCTGGCTGGGCTGGATCGGCGTGGTCGGCTACGCCATCAACGTCGGCACGCTATGGCTGCAGCGCGCCGTGGCGCGCCGCATGGGGGAGCAGCCGTGAGCCGCGGGCGCGCCCTGGCCGAGTCGCTGGCCGTGCTGCTGGCGCTGCTGGCCCTGTGGTGGCTGGCGGCCCATGCGCGCTGGCTCAGCCCGGTGTTCGTGCCGACCCCGGAAGGCATGCTGGCCAGCCTGCAGCAGGGCCTGGTGGGCGGCGAGCTGGCCGGCTTCACCGCCGCCACCGTGCTGCGCATGCTGCTCGGCTGGGGGCTGGCCTGCGCGGCCGGCATCGCGCTCGGTGCCCTGATCGGCATCTCGGCCACGGCGCGGGCCTGGATCCAGCCGACGCTGGAGTTCGTGCGGCCGCTGCCGGCCTCGGCCGTGCTGCCGCTGGCGATCTCGATCTTCGGCCTGTCGCCCGCCATGGTGCTGGCCGTGGTCGCGTTCGGCGCCATGTGGCCGGTGCTGCTGGCCACCGTGCATGGCTTCGCCAGCGTGCACCCGCGGCTGCGCGAGGTGGCCGGCGCGCTGCAGCTGTCGCAGCCGGCGTTCGTGTTCAAGGTCGGGCTGCCGAACGCGCTTCCCGACATCCTGGCCGGCATGCGGCTGGCGATGACGGTCGCGCTGATCGTCGCCGTGGTCGGCGAGATGCTGGCCTCGCAGCCGGGCCTGGGCCAGGCCATCCTGCTGGCCGCCCGCGCCTTCCGCGCCAGCGAGCTGTTCGCCGGCATCGCCCTGCTGGGCGCGATCGGCTTCCTCTCCAATGCCCTGCTTGCCGTGGCCGAGCGCCGCCTGCTACGGTGGCAGCACCCCTGAGTCCCCGCCCCCATCCCCTGGAGCCCTCCCCCATGCCCCGCACGTTCGTCGACCTGTCCATCTTCCTCGAGAACGACGTCCTGTCCGATCCGCCGGCGTTCGCGCCCAAGATCCAGTACTTCACGCACGAGAACACCTACGAGCAGATCGCGCCCTTCTTCCCGGGGCTGAAGAAGGAGGACCTGCCCGACGGCGAGGGCTGGGCGGTGGAGCTGGTCAACCTGTCGACCCACAACGGCACCCACCTCGACGCGCCCTACCACTTCCACTCGACGATGGACAAGGCGCTGGGCGCCCGCAAGCCGGCCATCGCCATCCACGAGGTGCCGCTGGAGTGGTGCTTCCAGCCGGGCGTGAAGCTGGACTTCCGCCACTTCGCCGACGGCTACGTGGTCACCGCGGCCGACGTCGAGGCGGAGCTGCAGCGCATCGGCCACACGCTCCAGCCGCTGGAGATCGTGGTGGTGAACACGCGCGCCGGCTCGCGCTACGGCCACCCCGACTACGTCTCGAGCGGCTGCGGCATGGGCTACGAGGCCACCATGTACCTGCTGGAGCGCGGCGTGCGCCTGACCGGCACCGACGCCTGGAGCTGGGACGCGCCCTTCGTGCACACCGCGAAGAAGTACGGCGAGACCGGCGACGCCAGCCTGATCTGGGAGGGCCACAAGGCCGGCCGCGACATCGGCTACTGCCACATCGAGAAGCTGCACAACCTGGAGGCGCTGCCGCCCACCGGCTTCTTCATCAGCTGCTTCCCGCACAAGATCCGCGGCGCCTCGGCCGGCTGGACGCGCGCGGTCGCGATCTTCGACGACGCCCTGCTGGCCACCGCCTGAAAGGACTCCCATGCTGGACTTCACCCACGATCCGCAGGCGCGCAGCTGGGTCGCCGCGGCCCAGGCCGCCGGCTGCGACTTCCCGCTGCAGAACCTGCCGCACGGCGTGTTCGCCCGCATCGGCCGCCACGAGCCGCCGCGCGGCGGCGTCGCCATCGGCGACCAGGTGCTCGACCTGGCGCGGCTGGCCGCCACCGGCGTGCTGCAGGGCGAGCCGCAGGTCGCCTGCGAGGTCGCCGCGCGCGAGACGCTCAACGCCTACATGGGCCTGGGCCTGCCGGCCTGGCGCTCGCTGCGGCGCGCGCTGTTCCGCCTGCTCTCGGACCAGGCCGACGCCGCCACCCAGGAGCGGCTGAAGGCCTGCCTGGTGCCGCTGGCGCAGGCCGAGATGAAGCTGCCGGTGGAGGTGCGCAACTACACCGACTTCTACACCTCGGTGCACCACGCCACCAACGTCGGCAAGGTCGTGCGTCCCGACGATCCGCTCACGCCCAACTTCAAGTGGCTGCCGATCGCCTACCACGGGCGCGCCTCCAGCGTGGTGGCCAGCGGCACCGCCTACCACCGCCCCAGGGGCCAGGCCATGGCGCCGGGCGCCGCGGCGCCGGTGTACGGTCCCTGCCGGCGGCTCGACTTCGAACTGGAGATGGGCTTCTTCGTCGGCCCCGACACCGTGCTGGGACAGCCCATCCCGCTGGCCGAGGCGGCCGACCACATCTTCGGCATGTGCCTGCTCAACGACTGGTCGGCGCGCGACCACCAGTTCTGGGAGATGAACCCGCTCGGCCCCTTCCTGGGCAAGAACTTCTGCACCAGCATCTCGCCCTGGGTGGTGACGATGGAGGCGCTGGCGCCCTTCCGGGTGCCGTTCGCCCGCCCGGCCGGCGACCCGCAGCCGCTGGCCTACCTGGACGACGCGAGCGACCGGGCGCAGGGCAGCCTGGACATCCAGCTCGAGGTGCGGCTGCAGTCGCACAAGCACCGCGCCCAGGGCCGCGACGGCGACCGCATCACCGCCACCAGCTTCCGCCACCAGTACTGGACCGTGGCCCAGATGCTGGCCCAGCACACGGTCGGCGGCTGCAACGTCTGCAGCGGCGACCTGATGGGCACCGGCACCATCTCCGGCCCGACCGCGGGCGAAGCCGGCGCCATCGTCGAACTGAGCGTGGGCGGCACCCGGGACGTGCCGCTGCCCTCGACCGGCGAGGTGCGCCGCTTCCTGGAGGACGGCGACTGCGTCATCCTCCAGGGCTGGTGCGAGAAGCCCGGCGCGGCCCGCATCGGCTTTGGCGAGTGCCGCGGGACCATCCTGCCGGCGCTGGACTGAGCTGGCACCGGACTGAACGGGAGCTGCGGGCCCGTCCCCTTCCCTGGGCTCGTCCTGCCGGGCTCGACCCGGCATCCAGCTGCGGTTCCACGCCGCACCCGAACCGGGTTCGGGCGACGGATCGCGGGTCGATCCGGTCGAGCCCGCCATGACGAGGACAGCCCGGCCCATTCCGCCACCCCGGTCAAAACCCGCCCTGGCGGTGGTCGCTTGTCTTTTCGGACGACCGTGCTAAAGTGCGCCGCACGGACATTCCCATGGACGCCAAGACCCAGAAAGCCGAGCTCACCCGCGCCGCCATCGTCGGCGCGGCGCTGGACCTGGCCGCGAGCGAGGGGCTGGAGTCCATCACCCTGCAGGCGGTGGCCGACCGCATCGGCCTGTCCAAGAGCGGCGTGTTCTCGCGCGTCGGCTCGCGCGAGACCCTGCAGAAGGCGGTGATCGAGGAGTTCGGGCGCCGCTTCATCGAGGAGGTGTTCGTGCCGGCGATGCAGCAGCCCAAGGGCCTGCCGCGGCTGGATGCCATCGTGCAGCGCTGGATCGTGCGCACCCGCGACGTCGAGGCGCGCACCGGCTGCATCTACTCGGCCGGCGCGTTCGAGCTGGACGACCGCGAGGGGCCGCTGCGCGAGACGCTGCACGCCGGGGTGACCAAATGGCGCGGGGCCCTGCGCCGCACCGTGCTGCAGGCGGTGGAGGCCGGCCACCTGAAGGGCGGGACCGAGCCCGAGCAGCTGGTCGGCGAGATCTACGCCCTGACGCTCGGCCAGGTGCACGACACCCGCTTCCTGCGCGACCCGCGCGCGGCCGACCGCGCCCAGGCCAGCTGGCAACGCCTGCTGGCCAGCTACCGCGCCTGAGCCCCGACGGAGACCCGTCTTGCCCGTCCGTTCGAACCGATTTCGCACAACCGTGCGTAGAAAGGAGCTGCCATGCTGATCCTCCTGGCCCTTGTCGCTGCCTACGGCGGCTGGCGCGCGCTGCGCGCCGCCCTGGCCACGCTGCGCGCCCTGCCGCGCGCCAACGACGACCTGGTGTTCTGGTGAGCGGTGCCATGAGCAGCCCCGCCAGCGCCCTCCAGGCCACCTCCACCTTCTATGCCGCCAGCCCCGGCCTGCGCTGGCTGCGCCTGGCCCTGGCCGCCACCCAGCGCCTGTGGCCGGCGCTGGCGGTGCGGGTTGCCCTGCGCATCTTCGGCACCCCGCTGCCGCCGCGCTGGCTGCAGCGCCGCAGCGGCTGGGACCGCGGCTGGCAGCACGAGCGCTGGCCGTTCGAGGACGGCACGCTGACGCTGTACACCCGCCCCGGCGCGGCCGCCGGCCCGCTGGTGCTGCTGGTGCACGGCTGGGGCGGCGAGGCCGGCCAGATGCTGCCGCTGGCCGACGCGCTGGCGGCGGCCGGCCTGCAGCCGGTGCTGCTCGACCTGCCGGCGCACGGCCGCAGCGCCGGCACGCGCAGCAACCTGCCGCAGTTCGCCCGCGCCATCGGCTACGCCACGGCGCGGCTGCGCGCCCAGGGCCAGGCGCTGCACGCGCTGGTGGCCCATTCGCTGGGCGCCAACGCGGCCGCCCTGGCCACCAGCCGCGACGGCATCGCCCGGCATCTGGTGCTGCTGGCGCCGCCGGCCTCGCCGCGCGACTACACCGGCCTGTTCGCCCACGTGTTCGGCCTGTCGGAAGCCACCCGAGCCGCGCTGCAGGCACGCATCGAGGCGCGCGAGGGCGCCCTCATGGCCGACTTCGAGCCGCCCGCCGTCGGCCCGCGCATCGGCGCGCCGTCCTTGGTGGTGCACGACCGCGGCGACCGCATCAACCCGTTCGCGCACGGCGAGGCGTTCGCCGCCCACATCGCCGGCGCCCGGCTGCTGGCCACCAGCGGCCTGGGCCACCGCAAGGTCCTGCACGATGCGGCCGTGCTGCAGGCCGTCGCCGCCTTCCTGGCCCCGGACGCGGCCAGTGCCGGCCCCGGCGCCAGCGCCGCCCGCGCGCCGGACTGAAGCCGGCCGCCTTGCACCGCTCCCGCGCAGGACCTAGCATCGGCGCCATTCCAGCAGAGGAGCGCGAATGTCCTTCTTCCAATGGGCCGAGCGGCCCGCCCAGGTGCTGCAGCAAGGCGGCGTGATCGGCCCGGAGGAGCGGCTGCCGTGGCCGCAGACGGCGGCCATGGGCGTGCAGCACGTGATCGCGATGTTCGGCGCCACCGTGCTGGCCCCCATCCTCATGGGCTTCGATCCCAACCTGGCCATCCTGATGAGCGGCATCGGCACCATGCTGTTCTTCCTCATCACCGGCGGCAAGGTGCCCAGCTACCTGGGCTCGAGCTTCGCCTTCATCGGCGTGGTGATCGCGGCCACCGCGTACGCCGGCAAGGGCCCCAACGCCAACATCGGCGTGGCGCTGGGCGGCATCATCGCCTGCGGTGCGCTCTACACGCTGATCGGCGCCATCGTGCAGGCGGTGGGCACCGGCTGGATCGAGCGCTTCATGCCGCCGGTGGTCACCGGCGCGGTGGTGGCGGTCATCGGCCTGAACCTGGCCGGCATCCCGGTCAAGAACATGGCGGCCGGCAACTTCGACGCCTGGATGCAGGCCGTCACCTTCGTCTGCGTGGCGCTGGTGGCGGTGTTCGCCGGCGGCATGGTGCAGCGGCTGCTGATCCTGGTCGGCCTGCTGCTGGCCAGCCTGGTCTACGCCGTGCTCACCAACGGCCTGGGGCTGGGCAAGCCGGTGGACCTGTCGGGCATCGCCGCCGCGGCCTGGGTCGGCGCGCCGGCCTTCGCCGCGCCGGTGTTCAGCGCGCCGGCGCTGCTGCTGATCGCGCCGGTGGCCATCATCCTGGTGGCCGAGAACCTGGGCCACATCAAGGCGGTGACGGCGATGACCGGCCGCAACCTCGACGCCTACATGGGCCGCGCCTTCATCGGCGACGGCATCGCCACCATGGTGAGCGGTGCCGCCGGCGGCACCGGCGTGACCACCTATGCCGAGAACATCGGCGTGATGGCGGCCACCAAGATCTATTCGACCGCGGTGTTCGTGGTGGCCGCCGCCATCGCCATCGTGCTGGGCTTCTCGCCCAAGTTCGGCGCCGTCATCCAGGCCATCCCGCTGCCGGTGATGGGCGGCGTGTCGATCGTGGTGTTCGGCCTGATCGCCGCCGCCGGCGCCAAGATCTGGGTCGACAACCGGGTCGACTTCTCCGACAACCGCAACCTGATCGTGGCCGCCGTGACGCTGGTGCTGGGCACCGGCGATTTCACACTCAAGTTCGGCGGCTTCGCACTCGGCGGCATCGGCACCGCCACCTTCGGCGCCATCCTGCTGAACGCCCTGCTCAGCCGCGGCGGCCGGCGGGCCGCGCCGGCCCCCGCCCCCACCGGCGCCCCGCTCACGCCCACCGCGGAGCCGCCGCGCGCCACCGCCCGCACCACCCCGCGCTGATGGCCACCACCCCGATCTGGACCCGGCCGATCTCGGTCGACCTGCTGGCCGGCATCCACCACGACACCGCGGTGGACCGGCTGGGCATCGAGTTCCTCGCCGTCGGCGACGACTTCATCCGCGCCCGGGTGCCGGTGGACGGCCGCACCCGCCAGCCCTACGGCCTGCTGCACGGCGGTGTGAGCGTGGTGCTGGCCGAGACGCTGGGCTCCTGCGGCGCGGCCTACAGCTGCCCGCCGGGGCACCGCGCGGTGGGCCTGGACATCAACGCCAACCACCTGCGCGGCGCCACCGAGGGCTGGGTCACCGGCACCACGCGGCCGGTGCACATCGGCCGCACCACCCAGGTGTGGCAGATCGACCTGGTCGACGATGCCGGCCGCCCCACCTGCGTGTCACGCATCACGATGGCGATCCTGGCGCCCAGGGGCTGAGCGCCGGCGCGCAGCCGCTCAGTCGGCGTCGCCGCGCCGCAGCCGCTCGCTCTTCCAGTACACGTCGTCGCCGCCGTCCAGGCGGTTGAGCACCCGCGCCAGCACGAACAGCAGGTCCGACAACCGGTTGAGGTAGCGGCGCGGGGTGTCGTTCACCGGCTCGCCCTCGCCGAGCGCCACCACGGCGCGCTCGGCCCGCCGTGCCACGGTGCGGCAGACATGGGCGAGGGACGCGGCCCGGGTGCCGGCCGGCAGGATGAATTCCTCCAGCCTGGGCAGGCGGCCGTTGTGCTCGGCCAGGGCGGCGTCCAGCACGGCCAGCGCCTCGGGCTTGAGCAGTTCGTAGCCGGGAATGGACAGCTCGCCGCCCAGGTTGAAGAGTTCGTGCTGCACCTCCACCAGCAGCGCCCGCACGCCGTCCGGCAGGGTCTCGCACAGCAGCAGGCCGATCTGCGAGTTGAGCTCGTCGACGTCGCCCATCGCCTGCACGCGCCGGCTGCTCTTGGCCACCCGGGTGTTGTCGCCCAGGCCGGTGGTGCCGTCGTCGCCGGTGCGGGTGGCGATCTGGGTCAGGCGCTTGCCCATGGTGTGCTGCTCCGTTCGGTGAAGACGGCCGATTCTCCCACCCGGCGGACTGCGGCCGCGTCCTACGGCGAGACCCGCTGCCGCGCCACTGCGCAATGCGGCTGACCAGCCAGGATGGAGCGAGCAGGAGAACCGCCATGCAACGTCCGCGCCTTCCGCACCTGGACTTCCGTCCGCGCCCGCTCACCATCCTGGCGGCGATCGTGCTGTGCCTGTGCGTCACCGCCGCCGCGCTGGCCCAGACCCGCACCCTGCAGCGCGCCGCACCGACCACGGCCACCCAGGCCAGCGGCCTGCCGGCCGGCACGCCGGCTCCCTCGGGCCTGACCAGCGGCGCGGCGCCCGGCCTGACCACCGGCACCCCCGCCGGCAGCGGCCTCACCAGCGGCAGCAGCCCGGTGCTGGGCACCAACCTGCCGGCGCAATCGGGCCTGACCAGCGGCACCACCGGCGGCACCGGCACGACCACCAACCGCGTCGGCACCACGGCCGACACCACCGCCACCACCACCGGCGGCAGCACGCGCGGCGTGGTGGTGGTGCCGACCGACCCGAACGCGGCCGTCGGCGGGGTCGCCGCCACCGGCACCTTCACCCCGCAGGGCACCACCGGCGGCATCGCCACCGTTCCTGCCACCGGCACGACGGCGGCCACCGGCACGACCGGGACCGCCGCCGCCGTCGGCACCGTCAGCGCCGGCGCCGCCATCACCACCTTCCCCGCCGGCCCGCCGGCCGGCCTGTCCAACGGCGTGCCCTCGGTCAGCGCCAACGGCATGGTGGCGCGCGGCCCGATGACGGCGCTGCAGGTCATGCAGTTCTTCCAGCAGGCCGACAGCAACGGCGACGGCCTGCTCAGCCGGGCGGAGGCGCTGCGCCTGCCCGTGGTGACCATGAGCTTCGAGGACATGGACACCAACCGCGACGGCTCGCTGTCCCCCTCGGAGTACGACGCCAGCCTGCGCTAGCCAGGCGGCCACGGCCCCGGGGCGCGCCCGGGACCCAGCCGCTAAGATGGACGATCGCCAGGAGACACCGTCCATGAACGCCCCCACCACCCTCACCCACCTCGTCCCCGAGATCGCCCAGCGCGCGGTGCCGCAGGCGCTGCTCGACGCGCTGGCCGCGCGCTTCGGCGCCCAGTGCTCGACGGCGATGGTGGTGCGCGAGCAGCACGGCCGCGACGAGTCCTCGTTCGAGGCGCCGCCGCCGGCCGCGGTGGTGTTCGCCGAATCGACCCGGGACGTGGCCGATGCGGTGGCGCTGGCAGCCGCGCACGACGTGCCGGTGATCCCGTTCGGCGTCGGCTCCTCGCTCGAAGGCCACCTGCTGGCCGTGCAGGGCGGCATCAGCATCGACCTCGGCCGCATGAACAAGGTGCTGGCCGTCAACCCCGAGGACCTCACCGTCACCGTGCAGGCCGGCGTCACGCGCAAGCAGCTGAACGACGAGATCAGGAGCACCGGCCTGTTCTTCCCGATCGACCCCGGTGCCGACGCCACGCTCGGCGGCATGAGCGCCACCCGCGCCTCGGGCACGAACGCCGTGCGCTACGGCACCATGCGCGAGAACGTGCTGGGGCTGGAGGTGGTCACCGCCTCCGGCGACGTCATCCGCACCGGCACCCGGGCCAAGAAATCGTCGGCCGGCTACGACCTCACGCGCCTGCTGGTGGGCAGCGAAGGCACGCTGGGCATCATCACCGAGGTGTCGCTGCGGCTGTACCCGATCCCGGAGGCGATTTCGGCGGCGATCTGCTCCTTCCCCAGCATCGAGGCCGCGGTGCGCAGCGTGATCCAGGTCATCCAGCTGGGCGTGCCGATCGCCCGCGTGGAACTGATCGACCACCACACCGTGCGGATGGTCAACGCGCACAGCAAGCTGGGCCTGCGCGAGGAGCCGATGCTGCTGATGGAATTCCACGGCTCGCCCAGCAGCGTGAAGGAGCAGGCCGAGACGGTGCAGGAGATCGCCAGCGAGCACGGCGGCCAGGCCTTCGCGTGGGCCAGCACGCCGGAGGAGCGCACCCGCCTGTGGACCGCGCGGCACAACGCCTACTTCGCCGCCATCCAGTCGCGCCCGGGCTGCCGCGCCATCTCCACCGACACCTGCGTGCCGATCTCGCGCCTGGCCGACTGCCTGCTCGACTCGGTGGCCGAGGCCGACGCCAGCGGCATCCCCTACTTCCTGGTCGGCCACGTGGGCGACGGCAACTTCCACTTCGGCTACCTGCTGGACCCCAACGATCCGCGCGAGCGCCAGGTGGCCGAGGACCTGAACCACAAGCTGGTGACGCGCGCCCTGGGCCTGGGCGGCACCTGCACCGGCGAGCACGGCGTCGGCCTGCACAAGATGGGCTTCCTGGTCACCGAGGCCGGCACCGGCGCGGTCGACATGATGCGCACCATCAAGCGCGCGCTCGACCCCAAGAACATCCTCAACCCGGGGAAGATCTTCTCGCTCTGAGGACCACGGGAGCGCGACAGCGCACTCCCGCCTTCACGCCCTACCCCCGCAGCCGATCCAGCAGCCCGTTCAGTTCGTCGAGCGAGCCGAACTGGATCGCCACCTCGCCCAGTTCCTCGACGCGGCCGTTGCGCTTGGCGCGCTTTTTCACCCGGACCTCGACTTCGGCGGTGAGCAGGTCCGACAGTTCCTCCTCGAGCCGGCGCAGGTCGCGTGACTTCTCGGCCTTGGGCTTGGGCGAGGTCAGCGTGAATTCGGCGCCCAGGCGCTTGACCAGCGACTCGGCCTCGCGCACCGACAGCTTCCTGGCGCTGATCTGGTTGGCGGCCGTGATCTGGGCCGCGCGGTCCAGCGCCAGCAGCGCGCGCGCATGGCCCATGTCGAGGTCGCCGGCCATCAGCATGGTCTGCACCGGGTCGGCCAGGTTCAGCAGGCGCAGCAGGTTGGACGCCGCGCTGCGCGAGCGGCCGACGGCCTGCGCGGCCTGTTCGTGGGTGAGGCCGAAGTCGCGGACCAGCCGCTGCAGGCCCTGCGCCTCCTCCAGCGGGTTGAGGTCCTCGCGCTGGATGTTCTCGATCAGCGCCATCGCGGCGGCGGCCTCGTTCGGCACGTCGCGCACCAGCACCGGCACGCTGTCCAGGCCGGCCAGCCGGGCGGCGCGGAAGCGGCGCTCGCCGGCGATGATTTCGAACTTGCCGGCGTTCGCGCCCTCCCCCAGCTTGCGCACCAGGATCGGTTGCATGATCCCCTGTGCCTTGATGGACTCGGCCAGCTCGTAGAGCGCGCCCTCGTCCATCCGCGTGCGCGGCTGGTACATGCCGGGGACCATGTCGTCCAGCCGCAGCGAGGCCGGCAGGCCCGGGTTGGCAACCGGCGCCTCGGCGGCGGCAGCGCCCTCGCCCAGCGTCGGCCCGAGCAGCGCTTCCAGGCCGCGGCCCAGGCCCTTGGGTTTCTTGGTCACCATCGGTTCATCACTTTCGATTCGATCGTTGGGCCCGGACCACGCAGGCGCGCGGTGCAGGCCGGGGTCGCCGCGCCGCCGGCCGGCCGGGCCGGCGCTGCGGGGACGCTAGTCATGGAGCAGGTCGTCCAGCAGCAGGTGGCCTTCGGGCCAGCTCGCCAGGCCGGAGTCGGCGTTGATGTGGCCGCTGTGGCCATGGTCGATGCACTGGCTGCCCCAGGCCCGGGCGAAGGCGCTGGCGCGCTCGTAGCTGCAATGCGGGTCGTTGCGGCTGGCCACCAGCACGCTGCGGAACGGCAGCCGCTGCAGCGGCACCGGCGCCCAGGTGGGCAGCTGCACCCGCAGCGCCTGCCGTTCGACGTCGCCGGGCGCCACCAGCAGGGCGGCCTTGACCCGGGCGGTGTTGCGCGAGCTCGCGGCCCAGGCCGCCACCAGCATGCAGCCCAGGCTGTGCGCCACCAGCACTGCCGGCTCGTCGCAACCCAGCACCACGTCCTCCAGCCGGGCGATCCAGTCGCCGCGCAGCGGCTGCTGCCAGTCATGCTGCTCGACCCGCCGGTAGCCGTGCCGCTGCTCCCAGCGCGACTGCCAGTGGGTCGGCCCGCTGTTCTGCCAGCCGGGCAGGACGAGGACGTTGGAGGGCTTCATATGCTATGAATTCGGGAGCTATACCGCCAGAACTGACGCGGACTTTTCTGCGATCACATCGTCTTGATGCGGTCCACCATCTCGTGCGCGAACTCCACGTAGGCCTGGCTGCCGCGCGCCGCCGGATCGAACACCACGCCCGGCAGGCCGTAGCTGGGGGCCTCGGCCAGCCGCACGTTGCGCGGGATCACGGTATTGAACACCTTGTCGTGGAAGTGCGCCTTCAGCTGGTCGCTCACCTGCTGCTGCAGCGTGATGCGCGGGTCGAACATCACGCGCAGCAGGCCGATGATCTGCAGGTCCTTGTTCAGGTTGGCGTGCACCTGCTTGATGGTGTTGACCAGGTCGGTCAGCCCCTCGAGGGCGAAGTATTCGCACTGCATGGGCACGATGACGCCATGGGCCGAGCACAGGCCGTTGAGCGTGAGCATGGACAGCGAGGGCGGGCAGTCGATCAGCACGAAGTCGTAGCTGTCCGCCACCTGCCCCAGCGCCTCGCGCAGGCGCCGCTCGCGCCGCTCGAGGTCGACCAGTTCCACCTCGGCGCCGGCCAGGTCGCGGTTGGCCCCCAGCACGTCGAAGCCGCACTTGTCGCTGTGCACCCGCGCCTCGGCCACCGAGGCCGATTCCAGCAGCACGTCGTAGATGGTGAGTTCGAGCTTGCGCTTGTCGACGCCCGATCCCATGGTGGCATTGCCCTGGGGATCGAGGTCGACCATGAGCACGCGCTGGCCGACCTTGGCCAGCCCGGCGGCCAGGTTGACCGTGGTGGTGGTCTTGCCGACGCCGCCCTTCTGGTTGGCGACGCAGAAGATCCTGGCGCCCGTGCGGGCGGGCGCGCCCTGCTCCGGTCCGGCGGCGCTCATCGGCTCACCGCCAGCTTGACGCCGAAGCCGATCAGGAACACCCCGGCCAGCTTCTCCAGCGCCCGGCCGATCGCCGGGTTGGCACGCATGCGCTCGGCCAGGAAGTGCGTCAGCAGGGTGGCGCCCAGGCCGTACAGGAAGGTGAGCCCGGCGATCGTGGCGGCCATGGCACCGAAGGTGGCCATGCCCTGGTGGCGCTGCGGATCGACGAACAGCGGGAAGAAGGCCATGTAGAACACGATGGCCTTGGGATTGAGCAGGGTGATGAGGGCGGCCTGGCGGAAGTACTGGCGCGGCCGGATGTTCAGGACCGGGGCGCTGCCGGGCTTGGCTAGCAGCATCCGGGCGCCGAGCCAGGCCAGGTAGGCGGCGCCCAGCCACTGCACCGCGTGGAAGGCGGCCGGGTAGGCGATCAGCAGCGCCGCCACGCCCGCCACCGCGGCCCACATCAGCACCTGGTCGCCGGCAATGATGCCCAGCGTGGCGGCCAGGCCGCCGCGGATGCCGCCCTTGCCGGTCGAGGTGATCAGGGCCAGGTTGCCGGGGCCGGGGATGGCGAGAAAGATGATGATCGCGGCGACGAATGCGCCGTAGTCGGTCACGCCGAACATGGATCCCCCCGGAGAAGGTGCTGCTGTGGAGCGTCGAGTTTAAGTCAGTGACCCGGCGGTTCCCGCCGCATCCAGACGATGCAGCGCTCGGCGTCCAGCCCCGGGACCGTCAGCTGTTCCACGTGAAACACCTGAGCCACCCCCGGCGGCAGGGCGGCGATCTCGTCGGCCGGGTGCCTGCCCTTCATGGCCAGCCAGACGCCATCGGGTGCCAGGGCCTGGCGCGACCCCTGGACAAAGTCGGCGAGCGAGGAAAAGGCGCGTGCGCTCACCACGTCGTAGCCGTCGGCCACCGTCTCCACCCGGGCGTGCAGGCCACGCAGGCGCGGCAGCCCCAGCGCCACGGCGACCTGCTGCACGAAGGCCGCCTTCTTGGCCACGGCGTCGAGGCAGTCGACGTGCAGGGCCGGACAGCAGATCGCCAGCACCACGCCCGGCAGGCCGGCGCCGGAGCCGACATCGAGCAGCCGCCCCGCCCCGCCCTGCTGGCGCCGCAGCGGCGCCACCACCGCCAGGCTGTCGAGCAGGTGGTGGCTGAGCATCTGGCGCTCGTCGCGCAGCGCCGTCAGGTTGTAGACCTTGTTCCACTTGGCCAGCAGGGCCAGGTAGTCGAGCAGCTGGCGCAGCTGGCCATCGTCCAGCGCCAGGCCGAGCGCCTGCGCCCCGGCGCGCAGTTCCACGTCCAGGCTCATGCCGCCTGCTGGGCCTGGTTGGCGGCCTCGGCGAAGCCGGTGAACTTCTGCTTCTTCAGGTGCACCAGCAGCAGCGAGATGGCCGCCGGCGTCACGCCCGAGATGCGCGAGGCCATGCCCAGGGTCTCCGGCCGGTGCGTGGCCAGCTTCTGCCGCACCTCGATCGACAGCGCCGGGACCTGCAGGTAGTCCAGCTCGGCCGGCAGGCGCAGGTTCTCGTAGTGGGCGGCCCGCTCGACCTCGTCCTTCTGGCGCTCGATGTAGCCGGCGTACTTGGCGCCGATCTCGAGCTGCTCGACCACGGGGTGGTACAGCGCTCCGAGTGTTTCACGTGAAACAGCGGGCGACGCGTACTTGCCGCCGTCGAGCGACAGCAGCGCTTCATAGCCGATGTTCGGACGCCGCAGCAGGTCGGCCAGGTTGTGCTCGTGGTCGATGGCCTTGCCCAGCACCCGCTCCGACTCGGTCGCCGGCAGGTTGCGCGGGTTCACCCAGACCGAGCGCAGCCGCTCTGTTTCACGTGAAACAGCATCGCGCTTGCGGTTGAAGGCGTCCCAGCGCTCGTCCGTCACCAGGCCTAGCTGGCGCCCGGCCTCGGTCAGGCGCATGTCGGCGTTGTCCTCGCGCAGCTGCAGCCGGAACTCGGCGCGGCTGGTGAACATGCGGTACGGCTCGGTCACACCCTTGGTGATCAGGTCGTCGACCAGCACGCCCAGGTAGGCCTCGTCGCGCCGTGGCAGCCAGGCTGCCTCGTCCCGGCACTGCAGGGCGGCATTGATGCCGGCGAACAGGCCCTGGGCCGCCGCCTCCTCGTAGCCGGTGGTGCCGTTGATCTGGCCGGCGAAGAACAGCCCGCCGATCTGCCGGGTCTCGAAGCTGCTCCTGAGCGAGCGCGGGTCGAAGTAGTCGTATTCGATTGCATAGCCCGGCCGCAGGATGTGGGCCTGCTCCAGTCCCGGCAGCGAGCGCACCAGCTGGTACTGGACGTCGAACGGCAGGCTGGTCGAGATGCCGTTGGGATAGACCTCGTTGGTGGTCAGGCCCTCCGGCTCCAGGAACACCTGGTGGCTGTCCTTGTCGGCGAACCGGTTGATCTTGTCCTCGACGCTGGGGCAGTAGCGCGGCCCCACGCCCTCGATCTTGCCGGTGAACATCGGACTGCGGTCGAAACCGGTCCGGATGATGGCGTGGGTGCGCTCGTTGGTGTGGGTGATCCAGCACGGCACCTGGCGCGGGTGCAGCGCCGCCGTGCCCATGAAGCTGAACACCGGCACCGGGTCCAGGTCGCCCGGCTGCTGTTCGGTCCGGGAGAAGTCGATGGTGCGGCCGTCGATGCGCGGTGGGGTCCCGGTCTTGAGCCGCCCCTGCGGCAGCTTCAGCTCCTTCAGCCGCGCCGACAGCGACACCGCCGGCGGATCGCCGGCCCGGCCGGCGGCGTAGTTGTTCAGCCCGACGTGGATCTTGCCGTCCAGGAAGGTGCCGGCCGTCAGCACCACCGTGCGCGAGCAGAACCGGATGCCGACCTGGGTGACGGCGCCCACCACCCGGTCGCCCTCCACCAGCAGGTCGTCCACCGCCTGCTGGAACAGGGTGAGGTTGGGCTGGTTCTCCAGCCGGCGCCGGATCGCCGCCTTGTAAAGGATGCGGTCGGCCTGGGCCCGGGTGGCGCGCACCGCCGGCCCCTTGGAACTGTTGAGGATGCGGAACTGGATCCCCGCCTCGTCGGTCGCGATGGCCATCGCGCCGCCCAGGGCATCGACCTCCTTGACCAGGTGGCCCTTGCCGATGCCGCCGATCGAGGGATTGCAGCTCATCTGGCCGAGGGTCTCGATGTTGTGGGTGAGCAGCAGCGTCCTGCAGCCCATGCGGGCAGCGGCCAGCGCCGCCTCGGTGCCGGCATGGCCGCCGCCGACGACGATGACATCGAAGGTTTCAGGGTAGAGCATGGTCAGGCTTCGATGAGTTCAGTGGGCAGTCCGGCCGCCTGGGCGGCGCTGGCCTGGCGGCGGTCGGCGGTGACGAAGACGTCGACGCCGGCAGCCTGGGCGGTGGCGATGTGCAGCGCATCGGCCGCGCGCAGGCGGCTGCGCTCCATCGCCGCGATGGCCAGGGCCTCGACCCGGCGGTCGAGGTCGATGCGGCTGAAGGCGCCGAAGTGCTGCTGCACCACGGCCATGATGCGCTGGTAATCGTCGGCCGACACCAGGCCGTCCTGGCGCTGGCGGTTGATGGCCGAGGCGACCTCGGCCTTGCAGTGCGCCGCCACCACCATCTCGCTGGCTCCATCGACCAGGGCCCGGACCCGGTCGCTGCCGCGCTCGTCGTTGTAGCGCTTGTAGAGCGCCGAGGTGTCCATCAGGAGCCGGTTCACCAGCCGCCCTCCCGTTCCTCGATGATCAGCTGGGCGCCGGTCTTGCCGTCCGGGCGCACCACCCGCAGCGGCTCGAATGGCTGCTTCCAGGCCGGCGGCGGCTCCTGGGCCCGCTCGGCGGCGCCGCGCACCGGCACCAATTCGGCCACGGGCTTGCCGTGGCGCAGGATGCGCACGGTCTCGCCCTTTTCCACCAGGTCGAGCATCTCGCTGGCATGGGCGCGGAATTCGCTGAGCGACAAGGTCTGCATTTGTACAATCCGTGGAATCTGTACATTCTACCGGGCCGGTCCTGCCCGTGCTCCAATGCGGCCATTGGCGACCCCTCCCAAGCCAGTCGCTGCCGCCGAGTCACCGCTTCCGCCCTCCTCCCGGACTCCGATGCGCCTCCTCGTCTTTGCCGGCAGCACCCGCCAGGGTTCCTACAACCGCCGGCTGGCCGCGGCCACCGCCGCCCTGGCGCGTACCAGCGGCGCCGAGGTGACCCATCTCGAACTGGGCGAGCTCGACATCCCGATGTACAACGCCGACCTCGAGGCGCGCGGCACGCCGGCCGACGTCATCCGCCTGAAGCAGCTGTGCTTCGACCATCCGGCCTGGATCATCTGCGCGCCCGAATACAACGCCAGCTACCCGGCCCTGCTGAAGAACACGCTCGACTGGGTGTCCAGCCCGGTGAAGGCCGACCCGGCCTGGACCGACGGCTTCAGGAGCTCGCGCGGCAAGGTGGTGGGCATGCTCAGCGCCTCGCCCGGCGCCCTCGGCGGCCTGCGCTCGCAAGGCCACCTGGCGCCGCTGCTGCTCAACCTGCAGTGCTGGGTGGCACCGAAGAACTTCGCCCTCGGCCGCGCCGCCGACGCCTTCGACGCCGACGGCCAGCTGGTGGCCGATGCGGCGCGCCAGAACGTCCAGGCCGTCATCGACCAGGTGCTGTGGGCCGCCAGCCGCTTCCAGCAGCCCTGAACGGCCTCCGGCCCGCAGCCAGCCCGCCCGGGCGCTGACCTCCCCTCCCCCCACGCAGGCGCCTTGCCGGCGCGGCGCCGCCGTGTGTCCGGCAGGGCTTTCGGCCGCCCCGGACAACCCTGTGGAGAGTTCCGGCACAACGCCATGGTTATCCACAGGCATGACCGGAACCCGGAACTTGTCCCTGTTGGCGCGACAGCACGGACGCACGGTCGCGCACAGGGTCCGCCGCACCGCAAGTTGCTGATCGGCAAGGGAAAAAGCAGCTTGTCCACAGTTGAGCTCATCCCTTATCTACTACTACTAATTAAAAATAGAAGATATAGAAGAGAAAGACAGATCGGCGCCGCGCCCGAGTTCGGCAGCGACCCCGGCCCGGCCGGCCGACGCCCCGCAGAACTACTTCGGGTCGCGCCGGCGCCGCTTTGTGGTGGCATCGGTCGCATCGGCCGGGTCGAGGTGCTTCCCCTGCCGACGGTCCGGACGCGGCGCCCGGGCCGCTAACAGGCCCTCCCATGGCCGCCGACTGGCCATCCGACGGGACCCCTGCCTCCACGGCGCCCGGACGGTCCTGCGGCCGATCGCGGCCGTTCCGGGACAATCCTGTGGACAGTTCCGGCACAACGGCAGGGTTGTCCACAGAGCGGACCCGCATCCGGAACTTGTCCCTGCCGGCGCGACAGCCCGGACGCACGGTCACGCACAGGCTCAGCCGCGCAGCAAGTGGCTGATCCGCAAGGACAAAAGCCGCTTGTCCACAGAAGGGCCCGGCCCTTAACTACTTCTACTAATGAGATATAGAAAACAAAGAAGATAAGAACAGGCACCGCGCCGCGCCCGACTCCAGGTGCTACCCTGGCCCGCGCTCGGTGACCCGAGCCCGTCCTCCCGGGTCCCCCACTGCCCTGCCCTGCTGCCCCCTGTGACCCCCGCCAGCCCTCCCCTTGCCTGCCGTGCAGGCTGCGCCGCCTGCTGCATCGCACCCTCGATCAGCTCGCCCATCCCCGGCATGCCCGGCGGCAAGCCGGCCGGCGTGCGCTGCATCCAGCTGGACGAGGCCAACCGCTGCCGCCTGTTCGGCCGCCCGGAGCGACCGGCCGTCTGCGCCAGCCTGCAGCCGCAGCGCGAGATGTGCGGCGACAGCGCCGCCCAGGCCCTGGCCTACCTCGCCCGGCTGGAACGGCTCACCGCCGCCGGCTGACCGCCTGTCCGGGCGGCGACTGGGCGCGGCGGCCGCGACGCACTAGAGTGCAAGCCCGCGCCGCAGCCGCGCGGTCCACAGGAGACGCCATGCACATCCCGTCCGTCCGAGAACTCGTCAGCGAAGAGGAGTGGCAGCTGCGGGTCGACCTCGCTGCCTGCTACCGGCTGGTCGCCGCCTACGGCTGGAGCGACCTGGTCTTCACCCATGTCAGCGCGCGCCTGCCCGGCCCCGAGCACCACTTCCTGATCAATCCCTACGGGCTGCTGTTCGAGGAGATCACCGCCTCCTCGCTGGTCAAGGTCGACGCCCGCTGCAACAAGCTGCTGGACTCGCCGTTCCCGGTCAACCCGGCCGGCTTCGTCATCCACAGCTGCATCCACGCCGCCCGCGCGGACGCCCAGTGCGTCCTGCACACCCACACCCGCGCCGGCGTGGCCGTCAGTGCGCAGAAGAACGGCGTGCTGCCGATCAGCCAGCAGAGCACCTTCGTGCTGGCCTCGCTGGCTTACCACGCCTACGAGGGGGTGGCGCTGCGCGAGGACGAGCAGCCGCGGCTGGTGGCCGACCTGGGGAGCCGGAACTACCTGATGCTGCGCAACCACGGCCTGCTGACCGTGGGCAAGAGCATCGCCGACGCCTTCCTGTCGATGTACACCTTCGAGAACACCTGCCGGATCCAGATCGATGCCCAGGCCGGCGGCGAGCTGGTGACGGTCGATCCCGCCATCCTGCAGGGCCTGGCGCAGGTGATGAAGACCGCCACCGCCGGCCTGGGCCCCAACATCGCCTGGCCGGCGCTGCTGCGCAAGCTCGATCGCGAGGATCCCTCGTACAAGACCTGAGGCTGCCTCAGGCGTCGGCCCGCTCGCGCGCCGATGCGGCCAGCGGCGCCCGGGCGTCGTGTTCCAGCACCGTGACCAGCTTGGCCACCATCTGGATGTCGCCGAAGCTGGTGCTGAAGGCCACGTCCTTGGCGTCGCGGCCGGTACCGATGCGCACCAGCCGTTCCACCGGCGCCATGCCGGTGGGATCGAACAGCACCCAGCGCCCGCCCAGCCAGGCCTCGAAGATGGCGTGGAAGTCCTGCGGCGGCTCGTCGAACCAGACATAGCCGGCCACCAGCCGGGCCGGGATGTTGAGCGCGCGGCACAGCGTGATGGCCACGTGGGCGAAATCGCGGCAGACGCCGGCGCGCTGCGCGATCACCTCCTGCGCGGTGGTCGTCGAGCAACTGCTGCCGGGCCGGTAGGCGATGGTCTCGCGCACCCAGCGCACGATGGCCCGGACCCGCTCGACCCCGGGTGGCAGGGCGCCGAAGCGCTCGCGCGCGAACGCCGCCAGCAGGTCCGATTCACAGAAGCGCGTGGGCAGCAGGTGGCGCAGCACCGCGTCGGGCACCTGGTTGACCGGCACCTCGACCAGCCGGGCGTCGTCCAGCACCGGCGCATGCACCTCGACGTCGGCCTTGTAGGCCACCACCAGCGGCCCGGGCCGGGCGTCGAAGCGCACGAAGCGGTTGCCGCTGGCGGCGTCCTCGTAGGCGTGCAGGCTCACCGGCGGCGTGACCTCCAGCCGCTCGGCGACGATCACCTGGGTGGACCAGTGCGCCGCCTCGACGTTGAACAGCAGGTGCGAGGGCTGGCGGACGTTGTATTCGAGGCGTGCTTCGACGGTGGACAGGTGCATGCGGCGCCGGCCCCTTGCCCGGCTCAGCCATGCTAGGGCGCCGGCCGGCCCTTGCCGATCAGCCGCCGGCGCGCCCCGCTGTAGGCCGGCACGGGCAGTTCACTTGCCGAACAGGCCCTTGATGCCGCCGCCGATCCGGCTGCCCAGGTCGGCCGCGGCCGGCAGCGCCACGCCGGTGGGCGAGACCGAGGGCGCATCCAGCGTGCCGGCCACCTTCAGCGGCACGCCCAGCGCGCCGCCCAGCGCGGCCGTCACCTTGCCGTCCAGCGTGCGGTCGGCCGCCAGGGTCACGTTGCCGGTGGCCGACAGCAGGCCCGAGCTGGCCACCAGGTTGTTCAGGTGCACCACCTTGCCCTGCGTCACGACGCTGCCGGTCAGCGTGTCCAGCGCGGTCTGGCCGCCGCGGCTGATGCCCAGCGTGCGCACCGCCTGCGCCAGGTCGATGCCGTGCAGCACCGCGTGGCGCACCGTGAAGCGGGTCTGGCTGCGCAGCATGTCGGCCAGCTCCGACGCTTCCCGGAAGTCGGCCTGCAGGCTGGTGCGTGCCTCGACGCGGCCGGTCATGGTGCGCGAGGGCGCGGTGAGCGCCGACACCTCCACCTTGTCGGTGACGATGTCGCCGCTGAGCCGCCAGCCGCCGCCCTTCTGCGGCTGCAGCCGCAGCGGGCCGGTGATGGTGCCGCCGCCGATCTCGGCGCGCAGCTGCCAGGCCTCGGCCTGGCGCTCCAGCACCGCCTTGGCGCCGGCGTAGCGGCCGGCCACGACGTCGAAGCGCGCCAGTTCCGGCAGCGGCCCGTGCTCGAAGGCGACCTCGGCGTCCACGGTCAGCTTCTGGCCGGCGGTGTCGATCCAGCTCACCTTCTCCAGCAGGATGCGGCGCGGCAGCGGGGGCGGCGTCGCCGACGGTGACTTGGCCGCGCCCTTCTGCAGGTTGGCCACCAGCGCCAGCAGGCCGCCCTGCGGCAGCACCGCATTGCGCAGCACCAGTGCGTCGAGCACCGGCCGGCCCACCAGCAGCGACAGCCACATCGGCCGGGCGTCGAGCTGCTCCAGCGTCAGCGCCGGCCGGGTGGCGATGTGCACGTCGCGCAGCGCGACGCCGGGCTTGGGCCAGAGCGTCAGCTCGATGCGTCCCAGCTGCACCGGCACCCCCAGCGCGGTGCTCGCCCGCTGCTGCGCCATGGTGCGGAAATCATCGCTGCCGGCCCAGCGCGACAGGCCGGCCAGCGCCACCACCAGCAGGACCACGAACCCGAACACCCCGACCAGCAGCCATTTCACCGATTTGCGCATGGGTGCGGATTTTGAGCCACGCGCGCACCGGAAATCACCACCCCGCTAGCATCCGGTTCCCTGCAACAAGGACCTGACACCCGCCATGAAGCTTTACTACTCTCCCGGCGTCTGCTCGCTGTCGCCCCACATCGTGCTGCGCGAGTCCGGCCTGGCCTTCGAGCTGGTGCTGGCCAGCACCAAGACCCACCAGCTGGCCGACGGCAGCGACTACTACGGCATCAACCCGCTGGGCTACGTGCCGCTGCTGGAACTCGACGACGGCATGCGGCTGCGCGAAGGCCCGGCCATCGTGCAGTACATCGCCGACCAGGTACCGGACAAGAAGCTGGCGCCGGCCAACGGCACGCTGTCGCGCTACCGGCTGCAGGAGTGGCTGACCTTCATCGGCACCGAGGTGCACAAGCAGTTCTCGCCGCTGTTCAATCCCAACATGCCCGACGCCGGCAAGGCCATCTTCCGCGACAAGCTCGTGAACCGGTTCCAGTGGCTGGACGGCCAGCTGGCCGGCAAGGACTACCTGATGGGCGAGCAGTTCACGGTGGCCGACGCCTACCTGTTCGCCGTCGGGCGCTGGACCAAGCCGATGGGCATCGACCTGGCGCAGACGCCCAACGTCAAGGCCCACGCCGACCGCGTCGCGGCCCGGCCGGCGGTGCAGGAGGCGATGAAGGCCGAGGGCCTGGTCAAGTAGCCAGCGGCGGCGCCAGCGCGCGCTGGCGCGAGGCCAGCAGGGCCCCGATCCAGAGCGCGCCGGCCGACACCGCCAGGCCGCGTGCCAGCCCGCCGGCACCGTCGGCGATCCAGCCCACCACCGTGGGACCGACGATCTGGCCGGCCGCGAACACGGTGGTGAAGGCGCTGATGCCGGCCGCCCATTGCGGCGCCGGCAGGTTGTGGCGCACCAGCGCGGTGGTGGAGGCCACCACCGACAGGAACACGGCGCCGAACAGCAGGCCCGAGGCCAGCACCGCCGGCCAGGCCGAGGTCAGCGCCGGCAGCACGGTGGCCACGCCCAGCAGGCCATTGAGCAGCGCCAGCGGCTGGCCGGCGCGGTAGCGATCCAGCAGCCCGGCCCAGATCCGCGCCGAGGCCACCACCGCCACGCCGAGCAGGGCGTAGAACAGCGTGATGCGCGCCGGCGTCACCCCTTGCTCGCGCAGCAGCGCGATCACGAAGGTCATGTAGCCGATGTAGCCGACGCCGAACATGGCGTAGCCGGCCAGTCCGGGCGCGAAGTCGCGCCAGGCAAAGCGCAGCGCCGACGAAGCCGGCCCCGCCGCTGGCGCTGCCGCGGCCTGGCGCCCCAGCACCCGGGCCGGCCAGGCCAGCACCGCCGTCGCGGCCAGGCAGGCCAGCGCCAGCGCCCACCAGACCCAGGCCCAGGCATGGGGGCGCGGCTGGGCGGCGGCCAGCACCGCCGGCACCAGCAGCGCCGACAGCGCGATGCCCAGGCCGGTGCCGCCGTAGTACAGCCCGAGCAGGAAGCCGGCCCGGCGCGGCTGCTGCGCGCCCAGGCGCGCCGCCAGCAGGCCACCGGCGATGAACAGGAAGGCGCTGGCCACGCCGGCCAGCACCCGCTGCAGCAGCAGCGGCGCGGCGCCGGTGAAGAACCCCGACAGGCCCATGAAGACGCTGGCCAGGGCGGCCCCGCCCAGCACCAGCCGCACCGGTCCGAGCCGCGCCAGCAGCGCCGGCGTGGCCAGGGCGCCGAGCAGGTAGCCGACCGCGTTGGCGGTGTTCATCGCCCCGGCCAGCGTGTACGACCACTGCAGGTCGGCCCGCATCGGCGGCAGCAGCAGGCCGTAGGCGAAGCGCGTGATGCCCAGCGAGACCGCGGCGCCGAGCGACAGTGCCAGGGCGAGCGCGACGTGCGGCAGGCGATCGTCTCGGGGGTCGGCCATCGGGCGCCATTGTGGTCCAGCCCTCGGCCGGCGGCGGCATAGCGCAGATCGCGAGGGCGTGCAGCGGCAGGGACTTCGCGACCGCACTACGCTGGCCGGCCCCGACCTCCCGATCCTCCGCTTCCTTCCCCCACCTGCCCCACGCCATGCCCAGCCTCTTCGATCCCGTCCGCGCCGGTGACCTGCAGCTTCCCAACCGCATCGTGATGGCGCCGCTCACGCGCAACCGGGCGCCCAACGCCGTGCCCACGCCGCTGATGGCGCAGTACTACGCCCAGCGCGCCAGCGCCGGCCTGCTGGTGTCCGAAGGCACGGCCGTCAGCCAGCAGGGCCAGGGCTACGCCGACGTCCCGGGCCTGTACGGGCGCGAACAGCTGCAGGCCTGGCGCGGCGTCACCGACGCCGTGCACCAACGCGGCGGGCGCATCGTCACGCAGCTGTGGCACGTGGGCCGGGTCTCGCACGTCGACCTGCAGCCGGGCGGCCAGCCGCCGGTGGCGCCGTCGGCGATCGCGGCCAAGACCAAGACCTACCTGGTGCGGGACGGCGCCGGTGCCTTCGTCGAGACCTCGGTGCCGCGCGCGCTCGCGGCCGCCGAACTGCCCGGCATCGTGGACGACTTCGCCCGCGCGGCGCGGCAGGCGCGCGACACGGCGGGCTTCGACGGCGTCGAGGTGCACGCGGCCAACGGCTACCTGCTCGACCAGTTCCTCAAGCGCGGTGCCAACCAGCGCGCCGACGCCTACGGCGGCTCGATCGAGAACCGCGCCCGGCTGCTGCTGGAGGTGCTGCGCGCGGTGGTCGATGCGGTCGGCGGCGGCGTTACCGGCGTGCGGCTGTCGCCCGTCACGCCGGCCAACGACATCCACGACCCCGACCCGCAGCCGCTGTTCGAGCATGTGCTGCGCGAGCTGGCGCCGCTCGGCCTGGCCTACGTGCATGTGATCGAGGGCGCCACCGGCGGCCCGCGCGAACTGGCCGAGCGGCCGTTCGACTACGCGGCCCTGCAGCGGGCCTACCGCGCGGCCGGCGGCCGCGGCGCCTGGATGGTCAACAACGGCTACGAGCGCGGCCTGGCCGAGCAGGCGCTGGACCAGGGCGCCGACCTGGTGGCCTTCGGCCGCAGCTACATCGCCAACCCCGACCTGGTGGAGCGGCTGCGCAGCGGTGCCGCGCTCAACACGCCCGACCGCACCACCTTCTACGGCGGCGGGGCCCAGGGCTACACCGACTACCCGACGCTGGACCGCCAGCGCGCCTGAGCGCGCCGCAGGGCGACGCCGTCGGTGCGCGTTCAGTCGGTGGCGGGACCGGGCGGCGCGTCGCGCAGCGGCGGTGCCACGTCGGCCTCGGCTGGCTCGTCCCAGCCGCGCGCGCGGTCGACGATGCGCTGCACGTTGCGGCCGATGGTGGTGTTGACACCGGTGCGGGCGGCGCTGTCGGAGTAGGCGTTGCGCTGCTGCTGCTGGGCGCGCACCGGCGACTGGTGCAGCAGCACGGCGCCGGTGCTGTCGCGGCTCTCGGCCGGCAGCATTTCGGCATCGCTGAGCACCTGGCCCGGCACGGGATGCGGCCGGGTGTCGGTGTCGGTCCCCGGCGCCAGCTGGGCCATGGCGGGCCCGGCCAGCGCACCGCCCAGCACCAGGAGGGCCCAGGGGCTTGAGGTCAGGACTGGCATGGCGGTCTCCTTCGGACGCTGTGTGCCTTCACTCTGGTCGGCACCCTGCATCCTGGCTGTGGCCGCGCATGCGTTCTCGCCGTAGGACACCCCGCACGGCGGCAGCACGGCCGGGGAAAGGCTTTACACGGCCGTGACGCGGCCGCCACCGGCCTTTGACACGGCGGTTCCACACTCCTTTCCAACCTGGACGCCTTCCCCGCCCGGGTCCAACCACCGAAAGGACTTCCCCCATGCAACCGTCCCGTCGCAAGCACCTCTTCACCGGCGCGCTGCTGGCCGCCATGGCGGTCGCCGCGCAAGCCCAGCCGGCTCCCGGCGCCGCCCCGGCGCCGAACGGCCGCCACGATCCGGCCCGCATGGCCGAGCGCGTGAACAAGCACCTGGCCGACCTGAAGCAGAAGCTGCAGCTGACGCCGACCCAGGAGCCGGCCTGGACCAGCTTCTCCAACGCGATGCAGCCCGCGGCCGGCGCGCCGCGGCCCGACCGCCAGGCCCTGGCCAACCTGTCGACGCCCGACCGCCTCGACCAGATGCGCGCGCTGCGCAACCAGCGCAACGCCGAGATGGACCGGCGCGCCGATGCCACCAAGGCCTTCTATGCCCAGCTCTCCGCCGAGCAGAAGAAGACCTTCGATGCCGAGACCGCGCGCCTGTTCCAGGGCCGCGGCGGCCACGGCGGCCGCCACCACGGCTGACGGGCAGTGGGTCCGATCCCGGGCCCATGAAAAAAGCCTGCGCGGTTGCCCGCGCAGGCTTTGTCATGGCAGCGGCGCGCGTGCTCAGTAGCTGCCGGCGCGGCTGTGGTTCGGGTTGGTCCAGGTGCGGTCGTACGGGCCCATGTTCGATTCCAGCTGGCCGTTGCCGGTGTCGACGGCCCGGTTGCCGGTCCAGCGCTCGCTGCGCGCATCGCGCTGCACGAGCACCGGCACGGCCACCGGCACCGCGACGGCCGGCTGCACGATCACCACGTCCGGCGCCGGGGCAGCGCCCATGGTGCCGGTGGCCGGCGCGACGGTGGCCGGTGCCTCGGTCGCCGGTGCGACGGTGGACGGCGAAGCACCCATCGTCGAGGACGACGAAGGCGAGGCCGCACCGCGGGTGCCCGGCAGGCTGTCCATGGTGGTGGCGCTCGGCGTGGTCGTGCGGCTGCCGCTGGAATTCAGCGATTGCGAGGGCGAGCCGGGCTGGGACGACATCGAGCTGTCGCCGCTGGAGCCGCCGGCGGACTGGGCGAATGCGCCCGCGGTGGCGAGCAGGCCGGCCAGGAGCAGGGGCAGGGTCTTGTTGGTCATCACGATTCCTTCCTAGGTTGATGTTGTTGACAGCAGCACCCCGACAGGCGGGGCGTGGAGCAACCTTAGGGGCCGGCCCGTGGCCGGGCTGCCGGACGCGCGTGACGCATCCTGTAGGACGTGCCGTGGCAGGCCGGCCGTCCTGAATGGGAGAGCTGCGTCGTCAGAAGCGCGCCGCGTAGCGCACGAAGAACATGTCGAAGCCCGGGTTGGGCTCCTGGATGCCGGCATTGGAAGTGTGCTGCCAGCGCAGGCTCAGTTCATGTTCGTTGCGCGCGCCGAAGTTGCGGCCAACCGCCAGGTTGTCGCTGAAGTTCCAGGCGCTGCCCTGCGACTTCTCGGGCGTCTCGAGCTTGCGGTCCATCACCGACAGGCCGATGCCGCCCTCGACGAACCAGGGCGAGCGGCCGGCGCCGAAGCGGTAGCGCAGCACGGGCACCAGACCCAGCTGCACGTAGGTGCGCTGGCCACCGCCCACACGGTCGGCCTGCAGCAGCGTGGCCACCAGCTCGGTGGCGGCGCTGAACTCGCCCCCCAGGGCGGCCTGGCGCCAGGCCCAGTCCCAGGACGCGCCCAGCGAGGCCGTGGCGCTCACGCCGTCGTCGCCGCCGCCGGTCTGGAAGAACGCGGCCGAGGGGCGCAGGCCCTGGGCGGCGGCCGGTGCGGCCAGGACCGCCGAGGTGGCGGCCACAAGGAGGAGGCGGGTGGGGCTGGTGAACGGCATGGTGCGTGTCGTTGCGGATGAACCAGAGGTGGCGGCATTGTGGGGCAAAGCCCGCGCTGCCCGCAGCCTGCGGGCTCGCTGCGGGCAGCGACAGCGCCTTGCGTCCTACAGCCCGGCAGAGAGCCCGTCGATACAACAAAGGTCTCCGCTTCCCTCCTGCCGCCGGCAATGTCCGAGACCACCTCCCCCGTGCCTCCGCTCACCGTGATGACGGTCAACATCCACAAGGGATTCACGGCCTTCAACCGGCGCTTCATCCTGCCCGAGCTGCGCGATGCGGTGCGCAAGATCGGCGCCGACGTCGTGTTCCTGCAGGAGGTGCAGGGCACGCACGAGGAGAAGGGCAAGAAGATCGCCGACTGGCCCGACGCGCCGCACTACGAGTTCCTGGCCGATTCGATCTGGCCGCAGTACGCCTACGGGCGCAACGTTGTCTATCCCAAGGGCGACCACGGCAATGCCGTGATGTCCAAGTTTCCCATCGTGTCGTTCCAGAACCACGACGTTTCGCTGCCGGGGCCGGAGAAGCGCGGCCTGCTGCACTGCGTGCTGCGGGTGCCGGGCCAGCCGCTGGACGTGCACTGCATCTGCGTGCACCTGGGGCTGTCGGAGTCGCACCGCGTGCAGCAGCTCGACCTGCTGTGCGAGATGGTGCGCAGCGAGGTGCCCGACAACGCCCCGCTGATCGTGGCCGGCGACTTCAACGACTGGCGCCGCCGCGCCAACGCCGTCCTGGAGCGCGAGGTCGGGCTGCGCGAGGTCTTCGTGCACACCTACGGCGAGCCGGCGCGCACCTTCCCCTCGCGCTTCCCGCTCCTGTGCCTGGACCGCATCTACGTGCGCAACGCCTCGGTGCACCTGCCGGTCGTGCTGCCGCGCCGGCCCTGGTCGCACCTGTCCGACCACGCACCGCTGGTGGCCGAGATCCATCTGTGAGCTGACGCCATGGCCGCGCGCTGGACCGAGGGCAACGCCTTCACCCTGCTGGAGAACGGGGAGCAGTTCTACCCGCGCGTGTTCGGCTGCATTGCCGGCGCGCAGCGCGAGGTGGTGCTGGAGACCTTCATCCTGTTCGAGGACAAGGTCGGCCTGCAACTGCAGGCGGCCCTGGTGGCGGCCGCGCGGCGCGGCGTGCAGGTCGACGTGACCATCGACGGCTGGGGCTCGCCCGACCTGTCGACCGGTTTCGTGCGCACGCTGTGCGAGGCCGGCGTGCGGCTGCACGTGTTCGACCCGGGCCCGCGGCCGTTCGGGCTGCGGCCCAAGGCGCTGCGCCGGCTGCACCGCAAGATCGTGGTGGTGGACGGCCAGGTGGCCTTCATCGGCGGCATCAACTACTCGGCCGACCACCTGGCCGACTTCGGCCCGGAGGCCAAGCAGGACTGGTCGGTCGAGGTGCGCGGCCCCGTCGTGGCCGAGATCCACCGCTTCGCGCATGCCGCGCTGGCGGCCGGCTCGCGCCACTCGGCGCACCGGCGCTGGTGGCGCTGGCGGCGCGAGGCCCGTCCGCCGCCCGAGCAGCTGCCGCGCGCGGGCAGCGCCCGGGCCCTGCTGGTGTCGCGCGACAACGGCTCGCACACCACCGACATCGAGCACCAGTACCGGCTGGCGATCCGCGGCGCACGCCGCCGCATCGTGATCGCCAACGCCTACTTCTTCCCCGGCTACCGGCTGATCCGCGACCTGCGCCGGGCGGCCCGCCGCGGCGTCGACGTGCGCCTGGTCCTGCAGGGCACGCCCGACATGGCCATCGTCAAGATCGGCGCCAGCGCCCTGTACAGCACGCTGGCCAAGGCCGGCGTGCGCATCTTCGAGTACTGCGACCGGCCGCTGCACGGCAAGGTGGCGCTGGTCGACGACGAGTGGGCCACCATCGGCTCGAGCAACCTCGACCCGCTGAGCCTGTCGCTGAATCTCGAGGCCAACGTCGTCATCCGCGACCGCACCTTCAACGCCGACCTGCTGGGGCGGCTGGAGCATCTGATGCAGCACAGCTGCCAGCAGATCGAGCCGCAGGAGCTGGCGCGCGGCGGCCTGTTCGACGTGCTGCGCAGCTTCATCGCCTTCCACCTGGTGCGCCTGTACCCCACCGTGGTCGGCCTGCTGCCGCGGCACCGGCCGCGGCTGGCGCCGGCGATGCCGGACGACCTGGTCCATGCCTGCCCGACGCCGGCGGAGGACGCCCGATGACCACCCGGGCCCTGCCGCAGGGCCTGCACCAGGCCGCCAACGATTCGGTGATCGAGCGCGACAGCGACTTCATCGTGCCGGAGGAGCCGCTGGAAGCGCCGGCCACCCGGCGGCCGTGGTGGCCGTGGCTGCGCCGCCTGCTGTCGCTGGCCTTCTTCGTCGCGGTCGCCTGGCTGCTGGTGGCCTATGCGCGCCGCATCGACTGGGACGACGTGCGGGACTCGCTGCAGGCGCTGCCGGTGCCGGCGCTGGGGCTGGCGGTCGGGCTGGCGGTGGCCAGCCACCTGCTGTACAGCTGCTTCGACCTGATCGGCCGCCGCTACACCGGCCACACGCTCAAGACCGGCGTGGTGATGGCGGTCAACTTCGTCAGCTACGCCTTCAACCTGTGCATCGGCTCGCTGGTCGGCGGGGTGGGCTTCCGCTACCGGCTGTACTCGCGGCTGGGGCTCAAGACCGGCGTCATCACCCGCGTCGTGTCGATGAGCATGCTGACCAACTGGCTGGGCTACATGCTGCTGGCCGGCTGCCTGTTCCTGCTGCACCCGCTGGCGCTGCCGCCGTCCTGGCACATGGGCAACCACGGGCTGCAGTGGATCGGCGCCGTGCTGGTGGCCATCTCGCTCGGCTACATCGTCGCCTGCTGGCGCGCCGGCGACCACACCTGGGACTGGCGCGGCCACGAGCTGTTCCTGCCGCCCTGGCGCATGGCGGTGCTGCAGTTGTCGATCTCGTGCCTGAACTGGGCGGTGATGGCCACCATCATCTGGGTGCTGCTGCAGCAGAAGCTCCCCTACACCGACGTGCTCACGGTGCTGCTGGTGGGCGCCATCGCCGGGGTCATCCTGCACGTGCCGGCCGGGCTGGGCGTGTTCGAGGCGGTGTTCCTCGCGCTGCTGGGGCACCGCATCTCCGAAGGCCAGCTGCTGGCCGCCCTGCTCGGCTACCGGGCGGTCTACTACATCGGCCCGCTGGCCATTGCCACCGTCATGTACCTGGCGATGGAACTCAAGGCCCGGCGCCTGAAGAAACGGGCCCGCATCGCGCCGGCCTGACACCCCACCGAGGACTCCCCATGCGCACGTCGACCGCCAACCCCTTCCTGCAGTGGATCCAGCTGGCCCTGCGCACCGGCGAGATGCTGTGGGCCTCCGGCCAGGTGATCCCGATCCGGCTCGGCCGCATGGCGGCGGCCGGCCACCAGCCCAGTGCGCGCGACCGAAAGGAGTTCGCCCGCATGGCGCCGGAGAAGCTGCAGGCCGGCACCGAGTCGCTGCTGGCGGTCGGCCTGAAGCTGCAGGCGATGCAGCTGCAGTGGCTGGCGCAGGCCTGGCGCCCCTGGTTCACGTCGGCGGGCTGGCAGCCGTGGGGTGCGCCGGCGACGTGGCAGCGCACCAGCAGCGATCTGGCCCGCCTGGGCAGCGCCGCCCTGGCGCCGGTGCACGCCGCCTCGCGCGCCAATGCCAAGCGGCTCACCCGGCCCAAAAGCCCCGCCGGCGCGGCGCGCTGGTGACCGGTCCGAGCGGGGTGGCCATGGACGCGCAGCTGTGCAGCGAGATCGACCTGGCGGGCTTCCGGGACGCCTCGCACGCGCTGCTGGCGCACCAGGTGCCGCCCGACGAGGTGCACTGGCTCACGCTGCACGAGACCGCGCCCGAGCTGTTCACCGGCCCCGCCGACAGCGAGGAGGCGCCGCTGCGCAGCATCTCGAAGGCGGCCACCGCGCTGGTGCCGGCCTCGTTCCTGCGCCTGTGCGAGGTGGTGGTGCTGCACCGCGAAGCCGGCCGCTTCGACCTGCTGTACCGGCTGCTGTGGCGGCTGGTGCACGAGCCGGCGCTGCGCAACGACCCGATCGACCCCGACATGCTGCTGGCGCAGCAGATGGCGCAGGCGGTGCGGCGCGACATCCACAAGATGAAGGCCTTCGTGCGCTTCCGGCCGGTGGCCGACGACGAGCGGCCGGGCGAGCTGCTGCACGTGGCCTGGTTCGAGCCGGTGCACCACATCACCGAGGCGGTGGCGCCCTGGTTCGCGCGCCGCTTCGGCAACCTGTACTGGGCGATCCTCACGCCCGAGCGCTCGGTCCGCTGGGACGGCGGCCAGCTGCTGTTCGGGCCCGGCGGCCGGCGCGAGGATGCGCCGCGTCCCGACCAGGGCGAGCAGCCGTGGCTCACCTACTACCAGAGCATCTTCGACCCGGCGCGGCTGAAGCTGCAGGCGATGCGGCACGAGCTGCCGCGCCAGTACTGGCCCGACCTGCCCGAGGCGCAGCTGATCGACCGGCTGGCGGCCGACGCGGCCCAACGCAGCGCCACCATGCTCGATGAACCGGCCCAGCCGACGCGCCGGCGCCTGCCGCGCGCGCTCGACGGCGACCCCGTCGTCACCGTGCACGCCGACCACATCCACTCGCTGGCCGAACTCAAGGCCGCCACCATGCGCTGCCGCGAGTGCCCGATCGGCGAGTTCGCCACCCAGTCGGTCACCGGCGAGGGGCGGCTGCACGCGCCGCTGATGCTGGTGGGCGAGCAGCCCGGCGAGCAGGAGGACCTGCGCGGCCACCCCTTCGTCGGTCCGGCCGGGCAGCTGCTCGATCGCGCGCTGGCCGCGGCCGGCATCGACCGCGAGGCGGTGTTCGTCAGCAACGCGGTCAAGCATTTCAAGTTCGAGCTGCGCGGCCAGCGGCGCATCCACAAGAGCCCCACCCAGCGCGAGCAGGCGGCCTGCCAGCACTGGCTGGAGGACGAGATCGCGCTGGTCCAGCCGCAGGCCCTGGTGGCGCTGGGCGCCACCGCCGCCCGGGCGCTGGTGGGCCACGCGGTGCCGGTGATGGCCGAGCGCGGCCACTGGCTGGAACGCGAGGACGGCCTGCGCGTGCTGATCACGCTGCACCCGTCGGCGCTGCTGCGCCTGCAGGCCGACGAGCGCGAGGCAGCGTTCGCCGCCTTCGTGCAGGACCTGAAGAAGGCCAGCGTGGTGCTGGCGGCCTGAGCCGGGCGTGCGGGCCGCCGGCGGCCGCGGCACGCACGCGCGCTGCAGCGGTCAGTCGCCGACGCTGTCGAAGCCGCCGACGCCGTGGCGCGATCTCTCGACGGTGCGCTTGGCGGCGCGCTTGGCCTTGCTGGCCGAGCGTCCCTGCTCGGTCGCGCCGCCGCTGTCCCGCTCGCGCTTGACGATGCCGTTGTCGCGGTCGCGCGGTGGCGTCACGTCGCTGCCGCCCGGACGGGCCAGGTCGCTGTTGCTCGGCCGCCCGACGCCGGGATCGCGCGGCACCACCGGCGCTGCGCCGTCCAGCCCCGAGGGCTTCTGCAGCACCACGCCGCCGCCCGGGTCGTCGCGGCTTTGCGGGCTGATGCCGCCCTGCGGCGGACCGGCCTGCGGGCCCAGCCCCGATTGCGGGCCGGCCATGGCCGGGCGGCCCTCGAAGGCCGCGTTCGGTCCGGTGCTCTGGCCATGGGCGTCACTGAGGGTGAACAAAGCGAGCACCAAAATCGCGGCGACCGTGAACCAGTGCCAGGTGGTGTGGGGCATGCGCATGATTGGCTCCTTCGAACCAAGCGGCTCGAACCCAGTGTGGGCGTGCGATCGCGCCGGCTGCAGCCGCATTCAGCAACAGAAAGTGTAGGACGGCGCTCACCACCCACTGCTAAGATGCGCCGACGCTCAGCCGCTCCAGCAGCAGTCCGAAGCCGCAGTACCCCCTCACTCCCCGATGTCCGTCGCCCTCGCTGGCCGCACCCCCGCCACATTCGAGATCAAGAGCGCGACCCTGCCGCTGGTCTCGCTGCTGCTGAAGTCCCCTGATCTCGCCGCCCTGTCGCGGGAGCTGCAGGTGCGCTTCGGCGACAAGCCCGATTTCTTCGACCACGACGCGCTGGTCATCGACCTCACGCCGGTGGCCGGCCTGGCGGTCGACTTCGCTGCCCTGGTTGCGCTGCTGGCCAGCCACCGCGTGCATCCGGTGGCCGTGCGCGGCGGCTCGGCCGAGCAGGTGGTGGCGGCGCGTGCCGCCGGCCTGGCGCGCGCCGATGACCTGCTGCTGCAGTCGCCGCGGGTGGTGCAGGAGCCGGTGCGCAGCGCGCCGGCCGCGGCCCCGGCGCCGGCCGCCCCGCCCGGGGCGCTGATCGTCGACCGGCCGCTGCGCTCGGGCCAGCAGGTCTATGCGCGCGGGCGCGACCTGGTGGTGATGGCCATGGTCAATGCCGGCGCCGAAGTGGTGGCCGACGGCAGCATCCACGTGTACGCACCGCTGCGCGGCAAGGCCATGGCCGGCGCGCGCGGGCATGCCGAGGCGCGCATCGTGACGCTGTGCCTCGAACCCGAACTCGTCTCCATCGCCGGCGTGTACCGCACCAGCGACGTGCCGCTGCCCGCCGCCGTGCTGGGCAAGCCGACCCAGATCCGCCTGGACGGCGGCACCGAGGGCCGGCTGGTGATGGATCCATTGGACATCCGCTGAGGAACCGAACACCCATGGCAAGAATCATCGTCGTCACTTCCGGCAAGGGCGGGGTCGGCAAGACCACCACCAGCGCCAGCTTCGCCTCCGGGCTGGCCCTGGCCGGCCACAAGACCGCCGTCATCGACTTCGACGTCGGCCTGCGCAACCTGGACCTCATCATGGGTTGCGAGCGGCGCGTGGTGTACGACCTGATCAACGTGATCCAGGGCGAAGCCACGCTGAACCAGGCGCTGATCAAGGACAAGCACTGCGACAACCTGTTCGTGCTGGCGGCCTCGCAGACGCGCGACAAGGATGCGCTGACGCGCGAGGGCGTGGAGAAGGTGCTGCACGACCTCGACGCGATGGGCTTCGAGTGCATCGTGTGCGACTCGCCGGCCGGCATCGAGACCGGCGCGCTGATGGCCATGCACTTCGCCGACGAGGCGCTGGTGGTGACCAACCCCGAGGTGTCGTCGGTGCGCGACTCCGACCGCATCCTGGGCATGCTGTCGTCCAAGACCAAGCGCGCGATCGAGGGCAAGGAGCCGATCAAGGAGCACCTGCTGATCACGCGCTACAACCCGAACCGCGTCGACCAGGGCCAGATGCTGTCGCTGGAGGACATCCAGGACATCCTGCGCATCAAGCTGATCGGCGTGATCCCCGAGAGCGAGAGCGTGCTGCAGGCCAGCAACCAGGGCACGCCGGCGGTGCACCTCAAGGGCAGCGACGTGTCCGAGGCCTACAAGGACGTCGTCGACCGCTTCCTCGGCCAGGACAAGGCGCTGCGCTTCGTCGATCCGCAGAAGCAGGGCTTCCTCAAGCGCCTGTTCGGGAGCCGCTGACCGATGGCCTCGTTCCTCTCGTTCCTGCTGGGCGAAAAGAAGAAGACCGCCAGCGTCGCCAAGGAGCGGCTGCAGATCATCCTGGCGCACGAGCGCAGCGGCCGCAACGCCGCCGAGCCCGACTACCTGCCCGACCTGCAGCGCGAGCTGGTGGCGGTGATCGGCAAGTACATCAAGATCGACCCGCATGACATCAAGGTGCACCTGGAGCGCCAGGACAACCTGGAGGTGCTGGAGGTCAAGATCGAGCTGCCGGAGTCGCGCTTCTAGCGGCCAGGCCGCGCCGGCGCCGGCGCGGTCCGACACGCGGTGCCGGCGTGCTCCAGCTTGACGCACCGGTCGCTGCGCGGCGATAACGGGCGCATGGTCACTTCCACCATCGTGCGCGTGCAACGCGCCTATGCCTGCCCGGCCGAGGCCGTCTACGACGCCTGGCTCGACCCCGCGGTGGCGCGCCGCTTCCTGTTCGCCACCCCCGGCGGCACCATCACCCGCTGCGACATCGACCCGGGCGTCAACGGCAGCTTCACCGTGGTCGACCGGCGGCCGCTGGAGGCCGATCCGTCGAGCGCGATCGAGGTCGAGCACAGCGGCCGCTTCCTGCAGCTCGACCGGCCGCGCCGCATCTCCTTCACCTTCCTGCTGCCGCAGTACCAGGCGCACGAGACCGCCGTCATCCTGGACATCGAGCCGCAGGGCGACGGCTGCGAGCTGACGCTGCGCCACGACCTCGGGCTGGCCGAGGATGCCGCCGAAATGCTGGAGCGCGCCGAGGATGGCTGGACCCGCATGCTGGCGGCGCTGGACGAGGCCCTGAAGGCCACCGCCTGAGCGCGCCGCGCCGGCCCGGACGCCGGGTCAGCCGGCCCCGCGCGGACCGCGCCCGGTGCCCCTGCCGCCGGTGCGCGCCTGCACCTCGTTGTGGGAGCCGGCCAGCGCCTCGCGCTCGTGCCGGCTCTGCGGCGTGCGCTGGCCCTGGTTGGTCTGCGTCGGCTCCTGGTTCCCCACCTTGTTGTGGTCGTTGCCCAGCTTGGGCGTGTGCGGCAGCTGGTGGTCGGCCGGATTGCCCTTGGCCTGGCTGCGCGCCGCGACCTCGGCGGCGCTGCCCTTGACCATCCGCTCGGGATGCTTGTCGCGGCTCTGTTCGCTGCGAAGGAAGTCCTGCTTCTTGCTCATGGGTGCTCCTCGTGCGGTCCGATGGGGATGGAGGCCATTGTCGGAACGCGACCCTCGGCCATGGTGTCGGACACCGCCGGGCGCAGGTGACGGGTGTGACGCGGTGCAAGCGGGCGCAACGCCGGCGCAGCCGGCTTGGCGAGACGGTGGTGTCGCGCTGAGGGCTGTGGATGCCGGGTCGAGCCCGGCAGGACGAGGTTTCTGGGGTTCAGTCGCTGTCGTCTCGCCAGCCGCAGCTCCCCCACCCAGAGGACGCCGGCAGCGCGCGGCCGCGGCATCGTGCGCGGGGTGGAGCAAGCCTATGTCTACCTGCTCGCCAACCGGCGCCACGGGACGCTGTATGCGGGCGTCACCAGCGATCTCGTGCGGCGCGTGCACCAGCACCGCACCAGCGTCACCGCCGGCTTCAGCGCGCGGTACCGCACCACGCAGCTGGTCTGGTTCGAAACCACGCCGTCGATCCTGGCGGCGATCGCGCGCGAGAAGCAGCTGAAGAACTGGAAGCGGGCGTGGAAGGTCGCGCTGATCGAAGCGGCGAACCCGACCTGGCGCGACCTGTACCCGCGGCTGTTGGGTTGAGCGCTCCGTTCCACCTGTCTTGCGTCATTGCGGGCTCGACCCGCAATCCATCTCCTGTCCCCGCGCGCCACCCCGGCACGCTGAAACGCGCCGGGTCGAGGACCGACCGGGAGCTGGATGCCGGGTCAAGCCCGGCATGACGACAGGGGGGCAGGGCCGGTGAACGTCCTCGAACGGCGACTGGCGATGCGCCGTCACCGTCCGCCGCGCCGCTCAAGGCGGACTCGGCCCACGACTCCAGCCGCCCATCCCGTCTCCCGTCATGGCGGGCTTGACCCGCCATCCATCTCCGGACCGTTCCACCACCCCGCACCGCGATGGCAGGCCCCCGGCAGCGGCCCCTTAGTCGCGCCTCAGAGCCCCAGCGGACTCACCCCGATCAGCCATGTGTGGGCGCCCAGCACGAACACGGCCCAGGCGGCCAGGCCGACCATGACGGCGGCCACCGTGCCGGCGGTGGTGCCGGGCGGGTAGACGGTGGCGGCCGCGCGGTCGCGCCGGCGGGCGGAGCGGAAGTCCAGCACGGCCCAGGCCAGGAAGGCCCCGAACAGCACCACGTCGGCGAGGTTGCCGTTGGCCAGCAGGTGGGCCAGCGCCCAGGTCTTCACGCCCAGCAGCATCGGATGGTGCAGGCGGGCGCGGATGCCGTTGCGCGGCACGTAGGCGGCGGCCAGCAGGATGAACGAGGCCACCATCAGCAGCGCCGCCAGGTGGTTCATGCCGCGCGGCGGCGTCCACAGCACCTGCGGCGCCTGGCGCGCCAGCCCGTAGCCCCACACGACCAGCGCGAAGCCGGCCAGCGACAGCAGCGAGTACAGGCCCTTCCAGCCGTTCTCGCCCAGGCGGGCCAGCATGCCGGCGCGCCAGCCGTCGGCCACGATGCGGGTCGAATGCACGCCCAGGAACAGCACCAAGCCCAGCAGCAGGATCGCCATGTCCGTCTCCATCGTGTCGTGGGACGGCGATTGTCACGCCGCCGGGCCGTGCCGGCTCAGCGACGTTGCAGCCAGGCGGCCAGCAGCACCGCGCCGGCCGCGCCCAGGGCGCCGGCCAGGTACACCGCGGGCAGCCCGGCCGTCCCGGCCAGCCAGCCGCCCAGCGGGCCCGCCAGCCCCATCGACAGGTCCTGGAACACCACGTAGCCGGCCATCGCCGCCCCGCGGGCCTGCGGCGGCGCGCGCCGCACCGCCTCGACGCCGAAGCCCTGGAACGCCAGCGCGTAGCCGGCCCCGGTCAGGCCGGCGCCCAGCCAGGCCAGCAGCGGGGTCGGCGCGGCCCAGATCAGCAGCTGGCCGATGGCTTCGGCGGCCACGCAGGGCATCGCCACCCGGGCGCCGCCGATGCGGTCCGGCAGGTGGCCCAGCCACAGGCGGGCGGCGATGAAGCCGATGCCGAAGCAGGTGAAGGCGAACGCCGCGCTGCCCCAGCCGCGCAGGTCGAACAGCAGCGCGATGAAGGCGTTCAGCGCCGCGTAGCCGAGCGAGGACAGCGTGAGCGCCAGGCCCGGCAGCCGCACGCTGCGCAGCACGCGCAGGAATCCCGGCCGGATCCCGCCGGCCGGCGGCGGCGTGGCCAGGCGGGCCGCCAGCGCCGCAGTGAGCAGCGGCGCCCCCGCGGTGGCCAGCGCGATGCCGGCGAAGCCGACCTGCGCGTGCAGCCAGCTGCCGGCCGGCGCGCCGCTGCCGAAGCCGCCGAACAGGGCCACCCCGATCCAGCCGAACACCTTGCCGGCGTGCGCCGGGCCGAGCCGGGCCACGCCCCAGCCGAGCGCGGCGGTCATCACGAAGGCCTCGGCCACGCCGGTGAGCAGGCGCGCCGCCACCAGCACCAGGGTGGCCGCCCGCGGGGCGGCCGGCAGCAGCGCCAGCCCGTACACGACGCCGACGGCGGCGATGCCCAGGGCGCCGGCCACCATCACCGGCCGCGGCCCGAGGGCATCGAGCCGCTGGCCGGCCCAGCGCCGGCCGAGCGCGATCGACGCCAGGTACTGCGCCCCCATCACGATGCCCACCCACAGCGGGCCCTGGCCCAGGGTGTCGTGCAGGTGGCGCGGCAGCACCGGCAGCGCCATCCCGGCGGCGAAGAAGCTGGCGTAGACGGCCGCCATCAGCGGCAGCAGCGGCCGGAACGCCGACCACAGCGTGTCGCCGGCGGCGTGGGAGGGAGCGGTGGCGGCAGGGGACGGCACGCGGGCGAAGGGCAAAAGCCTGCAGTGTGCCCGGCCGGGCCGCGCCGGCACGCCGCACCGCCGCTTGTGGCACGCCCCTTGCGCAACCGGCCCATGCCCGCCACCCGTCCCATCACCCGCCCCGCTTCCGGTCCGACCGCCCGTTCCGCCGCCCAGCCCACCACCCGCGCCGGCGCCGCCGCCCGCCTTGCCGCGCCGGCCGGCAGCGCCGCCCGCGTGCACCCGCCGGCCCTGCTGGTCTACCTGGACGCGGTGGCGCGCGCCGGCTCGATCCGCAAGGCCGCCGAGGGCCTGCACGTGGCCTCCACCGCGCTGAACCGCCGCATCCTCAACCTGGAAGAGGAGCTCGGCACGCCGGTGTTCGAGCGCCTGCCCTCGGGCGTGCGCCTGAGCGCCGCCGGCGAGATCTTCATGGCCTACGTGCGCAGCAGCCTGAGCGACCTGTCCTCGGCGGTCTCGCGCATCGAGCAGTTGCGCGGGCTGGTGCGCGGCGAGGTGCAGATCGCCGCCGCCGAATCGGTCACGCTGGACCTGCTGCCGCAGGCCATGGCGGCCTTCCAGGCCCGCCATCCGGGGGTGGGCTTCCGGGTCCGCTCGGGCGGCACCGAGGCGCTGCTGGAGCACCTGCTGAGCGACGCCTGCGACCTGCTGCTGGCGCACGACCCGCCCGAGAGCGAGGCCCTGGACCGGCTGGCCGAGGTGCCGCAGCCGCTGTGCGCGCTGCTGCGGCCCGACCACCCCCTGGCCGGCCGCGACGCCATCCGGCTGGCCGACTGCGCGCCCTACCCGGTGGCACTGGGCGAGGCGACCTTCGGCGGCCGGCGCCTGATCGACCGGGTGCTGGCCGCCACCCGCCTGAAGCTCAACGTCACGCTGGTCGCCTCGTCGGTGCAGAGCATGGCGGCCTATACGCGCCAGACCGGCGCCATCTCGTTCCAGTTCGCGGTCGGCACCCGCCACGAGGTGCGGCGCGGCGACCTGCTGGCGCTGCCGCTGACCGATCGCGCCTTCGGCCGCGCCCGCCTGGTGCTGGCGGCGCGCCGCGGCCGCACCCTGCCGATCGCCGCCCTGCGCTTTGCCGAGGTGCTCAAGGCGTCCCTTGCCGGTGCGGTGTGAGCGCAAAAAGGCACCACCCCGGGGCAAAAACTGACCTATCCGCGCTCGCGACCGGTTCCTAGACTGGGCTTCACCTTATGCAAGCTGCCGTCCACCGCCTGTCGATGCGCCACCCCGGCGACGTCTCCGAACTCGAGGCCCTGTTCCACGCCGGCGCGCTGCGCCCGGCCGACGTCGTCGCCGTCATCGGCAAGACCGAGGGCAACGGCGGCGTCAACGATTTCACCCGCGGCTACTTCACCCAGTCGCTGCTGGCGCTGCTGGCGCGCCGCACCGGCGAGGATGCCGCCGCGCTGGCCGGCCGCATCCCCTGCGTGCTGTCGGGCGGCTGCGAAGGCGTGCTCAGCCCGCACTACCTGGTGTTCAGCCGCCGCGGGGAGGCGGCCGGCGGCGACGGCCCGCCGGCGCTGGCGATCGGCGTCGCCATGAGCGAGCCGCTGCAGCCGGAGGACATCGGCCGCGGCGGCCACATCCGCAGCGTGGCCGCCGCCGTGCGCCGCGCGATGGCGGATGCCCGGATCGCCTCGCCGGCCGACGTGCAGCTGGTGCAGGTCAAGTGCCCCACGGTCACCGTGGCCGGCGCCCAGGACGCGGCGGCGCGCGGCCGCACGGTGGTCAGCCAGGACCCCAACCGCGCGATGGCCCACGCCCGGGTGGCCGGCGCGTTCGGCGTCGCCCAGGCGCTGGGCGAGCTCGACCACGATGCCGAGGCGCTCAGCCTGGCCGGCCTGGCCGACTTCGGCCAATACAGCGACAAGGCCAGCATCTCCTCCGGCGTCGAGGTGCGCTGCAACGAGGTCATCGTGCTGGGCGCCAGCCGCGCCTGGCGCGGCCCGCTGCGCATCGCCTGCCGGCCGATGCGCGACGCGCTGGACATCGGCGCCGTCTACGACACCTGCCGCGACCTCGGGCTGGAGCTGCGCCAGCACCAGCTCACGCCGGCGGCCCGGGCGCGCGTGGCCGGGGTGCTGGTCAAGTGCGAGCCGGACCGGCGCGGCAGCGTGCGCGGCCAGCGCCACACCATGCTGGACGACACCGACATCAACGCCCAGCGCCACATCCGCGGCGCCGTCGGCGGGCTGGTGGCCGGCGTGCTGGGCGACGGCCGCCTGTTCGTCTCCGGCGGCGCCGAGCACCAGGGCCCGGACGGCGGCGGCCTGGTCGCCGTGATCGCGGAGGCCTTGGCATGAGCGCGCGCCTGAAGGTCGCCATCGTCGGCTGCGGCGTCGCCGGCTCGGTGCTGGGCTACAGCCTGTCGCGCCGCCCCGACGTCGAGGTGGTCTGCTATGAGCGCGCCACGCCCGACGACCACAGCGAGGCCGGCACCGGCCTGAACGTCGGCCCCAACGCCATCAAGATGCTCGATGCCCTCGAGCCCGAGCTCGCGCGCCAGGTGGTGGCCGCCAGCTACGACTGGCTGCACTGGACCTGCAGCGACACCGCCGGCCGGACCATCTTCGACTTCCCGCTGTCCGACTGCGCCGACCGACCCGGCATCCGCATCCGCTGGTCGGAGCTGTACCGGGTGCTGCGCGCGCCGCTGGCCGGCGTGGCCCGCTTCGGCACCCAGGTGCTGGGCGTGGCCCGCGACCCCGCCCGCCCCGCCACCTACGCCGTCGACTACCGCGCTGCCGACGGCGTGGCGCGGCGCGACGACGGCTTCGACCTGGTGGTGGCCACCGACGGCCGCTACAGCGCGCTGCGGCCGCAGTTCGCCGGCGCCTGGACGCCGCGCCACGTGGCCTCGTGCATCTTCCGCCTGCTGGTGCCCGACACCAGCGGCGGCCTGATGGGCGACTACGCCTGGTGGTTCAACGGCAACCGGCGGCTGCTGGCGTTCAAGGTGCCGCCCGGCCAGGTCTACATCGCCGGCTCGTTCCCGCTGCCGCAGCCGGGCGCCGAGATCCCGGCCGCCGACAAGGCGCCCGATGCGATGGCGCGCCACTTCTATCCGGAGGCTGCCAGGCCCTGCCCCGAGGTGGCCTGGATGGTGGAGCAGCTCACCGACCAGCACGACCAGATCCACTGGGCCCGGCTACAGGAGACGCCGCCGCTGTTCGCCGCGCCGCACGACGCCGTGCTGTTCCTGGGCGACTCGGCGCACGGCATGGTGCCCACGCTGGGCCAGGGCGCGACGCAGGCGGTCGAGGACGCCTGCGTGGCGGCGGCGGTGATCCGGGACGCGCTGGCGGCGCGCGCCGCCGTGGCAGGGCCCCCGGTCGACCTGCACGCCATTACCGCCGAGATCTCGCGCCGCCGGCTGCAGCGCATCGAATGGGTGATGGCGCTCTCGCTCGAGGCCACCAAGGCCATGCTGCCGGACGGCGAGCCGCGGCGCGACATGGGCCGCCTGCGCGATCCCGAATGGCAGGGCTCGCTGACGCGCCTCTGGTCCGTCGCCGAACCGGCTCGGATCTTGCGAGAAGGCACCGCATGAGCGCACTCGTCCAGGGCCTGTTCCACGTCGCGGTGAAGACCGCCGACCTGCCGGCCACCCTGGCCTTCTACACCCGTGTGCTCGGCCTGTGCGAGGCGCCGCGGCCCGACTTCGGCTACCCCGGCGCCTGGCTGGCCACCCGGGCCGCCGGCCCGCAGGCCATCCTGCACATCTACGCCGGCGGCCCCGCCCTCGGCGAAGGCGGCCGCGTGCCGGTGGGCAGCGCCGCCATCGACCACCTCTCGCTGGCCTGCAGCGGCTTCCACGACTTCCGCGCCCGCTTCCAGCAGTTCGGCCTGCCGTGGCGCGAGTTCCTGGTGCCCGGCACCACCCTGTGGCAGCTGTTCGTCTACGACCCCAGCGGCGTGCAGCTCGAGCTCACCTTCCAGGGCAGCGCCGAAGCCGGCGCCCCGCCCGACCTGTCCGAGGGCCGCGCCTACCAGGCCGGCCGCGGCTTCTTCGATCCCACCGCTTACCAAGCACTGAAAGGCTAGCCCGTCCCATGAAGACCTCGTCCCTCCGCCGCGCCCTCGTGGTCGCCCTGGCCGCCGCTGTCCCGCTTGCCGCCCTGGCGCAGGACAAGATCAAGGTCGGCGTCTTCCCGTCCAGTTCCGCGCTGCCGTTCTACGTCGCGCTGGAGCGCGGCTACTTCAAGGAAGCGGGCATCGAGCCCGAGGCGGTGGTGTTCAACGCCCACCCGCTGACGGTGCAGGCGCTGGTCACCGGCGACGTGCAGGCCGCCGCGAATCTGGTGACGCTGGAAGGCGCCAACATCAACCAGCGCCGTCCCGGCACGCTGAGCTACATCTCGCTCAACGGCCAGAACGCCCAGTACATCACCGAGCAGTTCATCGTGAAGAACGGCAGCACGGCGAAGACGCTGGCCGACCTCAAGGGCGCGAAGATCCTGTCGGCCCCCGGCCCCGCCAACCTGGGCGCCGCCAAGGCCGTGCTCAAGGCCGCGGGCCTCGAGGAGGGCAAGGACTACTCGATCCAGGAGCAGCAGATGGGCGTGCACGTGGGCGCGCTGCAGGCCGGCACCTTCGACGCCGGCTACACGCTGGAGCCGGTGGCCAGCGTGGCGATCAGGAACGGCGCGGCGCGCCGGCTGGAGGCGGGCGTGATCTCCACCTACCTGCTGGGCCGCAAGGAGGCGCTGGCCTTCGCCGCCGGCGGCGCGCTGTCGGGCGAGTTCCTGGCCAAGCAGCCGGCGGTGGCCGCGCGCTACGCCGCCGCCTGGGCCAAGGCGGTGAAGGATGTCGACACCGACCCCAAGGTGCGCGACCTGCTGCCCAAGTACATGAACACCAGCGCCGAGATCGCGCCCACGGTGCCGCTGGCCAAGATCGTGATGGTCAAGGACCTCAAGGCGCAGGACCTGACCGACTTCCAGAAGTTCGTCGACATCGGCGTGGCGCAGGGCGTGGTCAAGGGCGCCGTGGACACCAAGTCCATGGTGAAGGCGTTCTGACGGCCGCCCCCGCCGCCCCACACGAGAAAGCCCAGCCCATGGCCGCCGTCCTCCAACCCGAAGCCGACCTGGCAGCCCCGGCCGGCGCGCTGCCGCCGCTGGCGCGGCGCCCGCCGCGCTTTCCGCCCGGCACCCACATCACCATCGAGGGCCTGACCAAGTCCTTCGCCGGCCAGCCGGTCTACCAGGGTTTCGAGCTGGCGCTGCCGCGGGCCCAGCTCACCTCCGTGTTCGGCCCCAACGGCTGCGGCAAGAGCACGCTGATCAACATGATGGCGGGCATCCTGCCGCACGAGGGCGGGCAGGTCCTGTTCGACGGCAAGACCGTCCAGGACACCCGCATCGGCTACGTGTTCCAGAACTACCGCGAGGCGCTGTTCCCGTGGCGCCGCGCGCTGGACAACATCCTGTACCCGCTGAAGTTCATCGGCGTCTCGCGCGCCGAGGGCCTGGAGCGCATCGAGCAGCTGGTGCAGGAGTTCGATGTCCGCGTCGACCTGCACCGCTACCCCTACGAGCTGTCGGGCGGCCAGCAGCAGCTGGTGTCCATCATGCGGGCGCTGGTGGTCGAGCCCGAGGTGCTGTTCATGGACGAGCCCTTCTCGGCGCTCGACTACGAGCTGACCTTGCTGATGCGCGAGCGCCTGCAGAAGGTGCTGCACGAACGCAAGGTCACCACGCTGCTGGTGTCACACGACCTCGAGGAGGCCGTCTACATGGCCGACAAGGTGCTGCTGCTCACGCGCCGTCCCACCACCATCGCCGATTTCGTCGACGTCCCGCTGCCGCGCCCGCGCGACACCGGCATGCTCACCAGCGACGCCTTCGTCGCGCTCAAGCGCCACTGCCTGGCGGTGTTCCAGCAGGCGGTGCGCGGAGGTGTTCCCGCATGACCAAACCCTTCACCGAGCGCCTGCGCGTGCTCACCCCGGCCATCGGCGTGCTGGTGCTGGTGGGCATCTGGTCGATCGCCCACACGCTGAAGATCGCCGACCCGGTGCTGCTGCCCAGCCCCGGCGAGACCTTCCGCGAGCTGTGGCAGGGCTTGGCCGGCGGCACGCTGGCGCACGACGCCTGGACCACCGTGCTGCGCACGCTGTATTCGTTCGCGATCGCGCTTTCCATCGGCGTGCCGCTGGGCATCGTGCTGGGCGCCAGCGACCGCATCTACCGCAGCATCGAGTTCGTGATCGACTTCTTCCGCTCGACCCCGGCCAGCGTGGTGTTCCCGCTGTTCCTGGTGCTGTTCGGCACCGGCGAGAAGACCAAGATCGCCGTCGCCGCGTTCGGCGCCGCGCTGGTCATTCTGTTCAACGTCGCCTACGGCGTGATGAACGCGCGCAAGCAGCGGCTGCTGGCGGCCCGCGTCATGGGTGCCAGCCCGCTGCAGGTGATGGTCGACGTCACCGTCTGGGAGAGCCTGCCGCAGACCTTCGTCGGCATCCGCTCGGGCATCTCGCTGGCGCTGGTGATCGTCATCGTCGCCGAGATGTTCATCGGCTCGACCGACGGCCTGGGGCACCGGGTGGTGAACGCGCAGATGGTGTTCGAGATGCCCACCATGTACGCGGCCATCTTCACCGCCGGCCTGCTGGGCTATGTGCTGAACCTGCTGTTCATCGTGATGGAGCGCCGGTTCGTGCACTGGTCGGGCCGCTGACCGGAGATGGATTGCGGGTCGAGCCCGCAATGACGAAGCACAGGGGCCAGCGCCGTCCGCGATGGCGCGTTACCCACGACCGGGCGCACTTCCCAAGACCCGTCATGCCGGGCTCGACCCGGCATCCATCGCCTGGACGCGGTTCGGGCGCGAGCGTGGAACCGGAGATGGATTGCGGGTCGAGCCCGCAATGACGAACCACAAGGGCATTCGTCGGGCCAGGCCGTCCGCAATGACGGTTACCCAGGACCCGACGCAATCCCCAAGACCCGTCATGCCGGGCTCGACCCGGCATCCATCTCCTGCACGTCTTTCGGGCGCGATCGTGCAACCGAAGATGGGTCGCGGGTCGACCCCGCAAGGACGAAACGCTAGTTCGCCGACGCAGTGGGCGCCGCCGCCGGCCCTTCGCGTCCCCACGGATGCGCCGCCTCGTACTGCGCGCCCAGCGCGCACAGCAGGTCGTCCGCCCCGTGCCGCCCGACCAGCTGGAACCCGATCGGCAGGCCGTCCGGGGCGCGCGGCGCCGGCAGGGCGAGGGCCGGCACGCCGGTGCCGTTCACCCAGGCGGTGAACACCGCGTGGCCGCGCGGGCCGACGGGGTGGCCGTCGATGGTCGGCGGGTGCGGCTGGTCGGCCGGCCAGGGCATGGCGGCCGCGGTCGGCGTGAGGATGACGTCCCAGTCGCGCTGCAGGTCGTGCAGCTGCTCGCGGCAGCTGCGCAGGTGGTCGAAGGCCTGCACCAGGTCGGCGGCCGCCAGCTGTTCACCGGTCTCCGCCAGCGGCCGCAGCGCGGCCCCGACGTGGTCGCGCCAGCCCGGATGTGCGCGCAGCACCCAGGCCAGGCCCGCCGCACTGACGACGGGCCAGACCTCGCGATTGAGCAGGTCGGCCAGCGGCAGGTCGTCCTGCTCGTCCACCGTGTGGCCCAGCGCCTGCAGCCGGGCCACCACGGTGTCCATGGCGGACTGGATCACCGCGGCCACCGGCCCGCCGCCGATCGCCCGGATGCGCAGGATGCGCAGCCGCGGCACGCTGGCCCGCGGCGCGAAATCCGGTGCGAGCAAGGGCATGGCCAGCTGCAGGTCGGCGACGCTGCGGGCGATCGGCCCGATCACCTCGAACTCGCCCAGCAGGGCCGCCAAGCCGTCGCGCCGCTCGACCCGTCCGACCGTGGGCTTGAGCGCCACGACCCCGGTGTAGCCGGCCGGCCGGCGCAGCGAGCCGCCGCCATCGGTGCCCAGTGCGAGCGGGCCGATGCCCAGAGCCACGGCCGCGACCGCGCCGCCGCTCGAGCCGCCCGGCGTGAGCGCCGGGTTCCACGGATTGCCGGTCACGCCGAACAGCGCATTGGCGGTGTAGCCGTGCAGCGTGAACTCGGGGCAGTTGGTCTTGCCGACCACGACGGCGCCGGCCGCGCGCAGGCGCGCCACCGGCAGCTCGTCGGCCGCCGGCACGTAGCCGCGGTACAGCGCGCTGCCCCAGGTGCACGGCAGGCCGGCGACGGGGATGTTGTCCTTGATGGTGAACGGGACGCCGTCCAGCGGCGACAGCGGCCGGCCGTCCCGCCAGCGGCGGCCGCTGGCCTGCGCCGCCTGCCGCGCTGCGGCGCGATCGCTGCCGACCAGCACGGCGCCGACCATTCCCTCGTCGGCGGCGCGCAAGGCCTCCTCCAGCACGGCGGCTGGCGTGGTGGCGCCGCATGCGTAGGCGGCTTGCAGGTCGACGGCGGAGCAGTAGCGGAGCGGGGTCATGCGGCGAAGGGACGAGGCAGGGAGCGCATCCCCAGCAGCTTCCGCGCCAGCCCGCGGCCGCTCAACCGCCTTCGAGGTACCGGGCGATGACCTTGGGCACCGCCTTGCGTGCGCTGCCCTGCACCTGGACCAGCAGGTCGTGGCGGCACTCGCCCACGCCGTACTGCCGGCGCAGGTCGTGCCGGATCTGCGACAGCAGCGCGGCCGCCACCTCGGCGTCGGCCAGGGCCCGGTGCGCGCGTCCAGACGACGGCAAGGCGTGGAAGGCGGCCAGCGAGCCCAGCTTGTGGCTGGGCGCCTGCGGGTACAGCCGGCGCGACAGCAGCAAGGTGCAGGCGAACGGCTGGGTGGCGGGGCGGTCGGCGCGTTCCAGTTCGGCGGCCCAGAAGCGGCGGTCGAACGCCGCGTTGTGCGCCACCATGGGCGCGTCGCCGACGAAGCGCGCGGCATCGGCCATCACCGCCTCGGCCGGCGGCGCGCTGGCGACCATGGCGTTGGTGATGCCGGTGTAGGCCTCGATGAAGGCCGGGATGCGCACCCCGGCGTTCATCAGGCTCTGGAACCGGTCGACCACCTGGTCGCCTTCCAGCAGCACGATGGCCACCTCGGTGGCGCGGTCGCCCTGCGTGGGCGACAGGCCGGTGGTCTCGAAGTCGATGACGGCGGTGAGGGACACAAGCTCAAGCATACCGGCTGGACCGTGCGCCGACCCCCGTCCTGGTGAGCCATGTCCGCCAGGACGGGAAGAGCGCATGCCGGTGTTGCGTCGAAGGGCGCCGCGCCGCGCTCGATTCCAAGTGGCGACGCGTCGCGTTGCCCCCGAAGGTTGTCATGCGGCGCTTCTGAGGTCGTCATGCCGGGCTGGACCCGGCATCCATCGCCGGCACGAGACCGCGCCCGAACCGCGTCCGGGAGATGGATTGCGGGTCAAGCCCGCAATGACGGAGAAGCGGTACTCCGTGCTCCCCTGAGGGGCGTCATGCGAGGCTGGAGCCGGGATCCATCGCCAGCACGAGACCGCATCCGAACCACGTTCGGCGGGTCAAGCCCGCCATGACGGGGAGGGATACGCCGAACTCCCCCGAGAGTCGTCATGCCGGGCTCGACCCGGCATCCATCTCCGGAACCAGCCCGCTCCTGATCCGCGCTTGGGAGATGGACGGCGGGTCAAGCCCGCAATGACGAGAGCGTGGCCGATCACCGTCCGTCGCGCCCTCGCCGCGGCGCCGGATTCCCGGCCCCGCTTCGTGATGGCCGACCGCCGCCCTGCCCGATCACTCGATGCGCACGCCCAGCAGCTGGTCGACCGTGGCCACCAGCGCGGTGAGCTCGGGGTCGGCCAGGTAGGCACTGGCGCCGGCGGCGCGGCCGGCCTGCTGGTACTGGGCGTCGACCAGCACCGAGGACACCTGCACGATCGGCAGGGCGGGCGCACGCAGGCGCAGCGCGCGGCAGACCGCGAAGCCGTCGAGGTCCGGCAGGTAGACGTCGAGCACGACGGCGGCGTGGTGGCCGAAGGCCTGCAGGGCCGCGGCCCCGCTCGGCGCCTCGTCCACCGCGTAGCCGGCCGCGCGCAGCGCGCGGGCGATGGCATAGCGCTTGGCCGCCTGGTCGTCGACGACCAGCACGGTGTAGCGGCCGCGCGCGGGGGAGAACAGGTGCTGGGGTTCCCAGTCGGTCGGGCCGGTCCCCTCGGGGCCGGCGTCGCCGCCCGAGAACAAGGAGCCGGTCGGCAGGTGCATTGGCATGGTTGGTTGTTGTCCGTGTAAGCGCGCCATCCCCGACGCGCACGACCACTGTCGCCTCCTGCGCGCGGGCCCGCGGCCTGCCAGTGCGCCGTCGCGTTGTCAGCGCTGGCTGGCGAGCCATATCCGGCGCAGCCCTCCGCTAAACTGGCCGCGGTTGGCTGCGCATCACCTGGACGGGCCATCCGTGCCCGCATGCAGTCTCCCCCCTCCGCCACCCCCCAGCCCGACCAGCTGCCGGCGACCGACCCTGTCAGCCTCGACAACTGCGATCGCGAGCCGATCCATGTGCCGGGCCACATCCAGCCGCACGGCACCCTGCTCGCCTTCGACGCGGCGCGACGGCTCGTCAGCCAGAGCGACAACGCCCAGCAGATGCTGGGCTTCGCGCTGCCCCCGTTGGGCGCCGGCCTGGACGCCCCCGAGTTCGCCGCCCACCCCGACGTGGCACGGGCCATCGGCGACTTCGCGCGCAGGAGCCACGGCGCCAGCGGCCTGGCCGAGCGCTCGGAGCTGCAGGTCGGCGAGCGCACCTTCGACCTGATCCTGCATGCCAACGGCCGCCTGGTGGTGGCGGAATTCGAGCAGCGCCAGCCGGCCGACCGCGAGATCCGCCCGTTCACCACGCTGGCCAACGGCGCCCTGGGGCGGCTGCGGCTGCAGCGCACGATCGACGATCTGCTGAACGTGGCCGTGGCGGAGGTCCGGGCGCTGACCGGCTTCGATCGCGTGATGGCCTACCGTTTCCGTCACGACGCCAGCGGCGACATCGTGGCCGAGGACCGCCGCGCCGACCTCGAGCCGTTCCTGCACCGGCGCTACCCCGCCGGTGACATCCCGGTGCAGGCGCGGCGCCTGTACGTCATCAACACCCTGCGGCTGATCGCCGATGTCGGCGCCGTGCCGGTGCCGGTGCGCAACCTCGGGGACGAGCCGCTCGACATGAGCTGGGCCACGCTGCGCAGCGTGTCGCCGATCCACATCGAGTACCTCACCAACATGGGCGTGGCCGCGTCGATGAGCGTGTCCATCGTCATCGGCGGCGACCTGTGGGGAATGATCGCCTGCCACCACCTCACGCCGCTGGTGGTGCCGTACGGCAAGCGCATGGCGTGCGACGTGCTGGCGCAGCTGCTGGCCAGCAACGTGCAGACCCTGCTGGCGGCCGACCGCGCCGAGCGCATCGACGCGGCGAGCACCGTGCGCGTCAAGCTGCTGGAAGCGTTCGTCGCCGCCGACGGGCTGCTCGAGGCCGTGCGCCCCTCGGTGCCGGCGCTGTGCGCGATCTTCGGCGCCCAGGCCCTGGTGGCGTCCGAGGGCACGGGCACCATCGTCCACGGCGGCGTGAGTGCCTCGGCCGGTGCCGAACTGCTGCGCTGGCTGCGCGCCAACGGGCCGCCCGAGGGCGTCCTGGCCCTGTCCGCGCGGGCCCGGCTGCCGGCGCCGCTGTCGGCGTCGCTCGGCGCCTGGTGCGGCATCCTGGCGCTGCAGATGGATGACAGCCGGCACGAATGGCTGGTGCTGCTGCGCCAGGAGCAGGTGGAGACGGTGGCCTGGGGCGGCAAGCCGGAGAAGAACTACCAGCCGGGCCCGCTCGGCATGCGGCTGACGCCGCGCGGATCGTTCGACGTCTGGCGCGAGATCGTGCGCGGTGTCGCGGTGCCCTGGAGCGCCACCGAGCTGGAGATCGCGCGCGGGCTGCAGGCCGGGCTGCACCGCGCCGGCGGCGCGCGCCGCGCGCAGGTGACGCGGGCGCGCGACCAGATGCTGGCGGTGCTGGGCCACGACCTGCGCAATCCGCTGCAGACCATCACCATGGCGTCGCAACTGCTGGCCCGCGGTGCGGACGGCGCCACCATGGGCCCGCGCATCAGCCGCTCCAGCACGCACATGGCGCGGCTGATCGGCGACCTGCTCGACCTGTCGCGCCTGCAAGGCGGCATGGGCCTGGCAGTCAACCCGCAGCCGGCCGACCTGGCCGGCCTGGTGCGGGAGGTCGCACAGGACCTGATGCTGGGTCACCCCGGCGTGGAGGTCGCCGTCGAAGCGCCGCTGGCCCTGCAGGTGCCGGTGGACGTGGCGCGCGTGCGGCAGCTGCTGGACAACCTGCTGGGCAACGCGCGCCAGCACGGCGAAGCGGGCCGCCCGATCCACCTCACTTTGGAAGCGGGCGACGCGCAGGTCACGCTGGCGGTGGCCAACCACGCCCCGCCGATCCCGGCCGCGTCGCGCGAGCGCATGTTCGACCCGTTCAAGCCCGAGTCGCTGGACAACAGCCGCAACCCCGGCGGGCTGGGCCTGGGGCTGTACATCGCCCGCGAGATCGCGCGCGGGCACGGCGGCACGCTGGTCTACGAGTACCGGGCGCCGTGCGTGGTGTTCGTGTTCACGCTGCCGCAGCTGCAGACGACAGCGGCCGCGGCGTCGGCCTAGCGCGACCTGCGCGTCCCGCCCGGTCGCGGCCAACAGGAGCTTTCGCGCTCGGGACAAGCCCGATTCCGCGCCACCGCCGCCAGCGGACAATCGCCCCTGTCGGCGCGGTCGCGCCAGCACTTTCCAGAAACCCATGACGCTCACTCCCCGCTTCCGCCCGGCGGCCCTGCTGGCCGCCCTCGCCGCGCCCTTCCTCGTCGCCGCCCCGCTGCACGCCCAGCAGGCCTATCCCAACAAGCCGGTGCGCCTGGTCGTGCCGCAGACGCCCGGCGGCGCCAGCGACGCGCTGGCCCGCATCGTGGCGCAGAAGCTGACCGAGAAGTGGGGCCAGCCGGTGGTGGTGGACAACCGCGCCGGGGCCGGCGGCAACATCGGCATGGACGCGGTGGCCAAGGCCGCGCCCGACGGCTACACGCTGCTGATGTCGTACGTGGGCTCGCACGCCATCAACCCCAGCATCTACAAGAAGCTGCCGTTCGACCCCGAGGCCGACTTCGCGGCCGTGGCCAACCTGGCCCAGGTGCCCTTCGTCGCCGTGGCCAACCCCAAGCTGCCGATCAACAACATCAAGGACCTGGCGACCTACGTGGGCAGCGGCAAGGGCCAGGTGTCGTTCGGCTCGGCCGGCAACGGCTCGGTGAACCACCTGCTGGGCGAGATGTTCAACAGCGCCGCCAACGTGAAGATGAGCCACATCCCGTACAAGGGCGCCGCGCCGGCCCTGACGGACCTGATCTCGGGCCAGATCCAGGTGGTGTTCACCAGCCTGCCCTCGGTGGCACAGCACATCAAGAGCGGCACGCTCAAGGGCCTGGCCGTCACCGGCAAGCAGCGCTCGCCGGCGTTCAAGGACATCCCCACCTTCGCCGAACTGGGCTACCCGGCCTTCAACGTCAGCCCCTGGTTCGCGATCTTCGCCACCGGCGGCACGCCGGCTACCGTGGTGCAGAAGATCAACGCCGACATCAACGAGATCCTGAAGGAGAAGGACACCGTCGAGAAGTTCGCCGCCCAGGGCGCCGAGGTGCACATGACCAGCCCGCAGGAACTGGCCGGCATGCTCAAGGCCGACATCCAGCGCTGGGCCGTGGTGGTCAAGCAGTCGGGCGCGACGGCGGACTGAGCGCCGCGCGACGTGGCGGCGGGACCGACCCCGCCGCCCCATTCACACCGCCACCAGCGGCTGCCCCTGGAGCGAGGCGCCGTAGGCCGTGATGGCCTCGAAGGTCTTGCTCCAGGTCGGCAGGGCCTTCAGCCGGCCCAGCCAGGCGCGCACATTCGGGTAGGCCGCCAGGTCGCTGCCGGTCAGCTCGCCCACGTGCACGAAGGGCGCCGCGAAGTAGTCGGCCAGGGTGATCTTGTCGCCGCACAGGTAGGCCTTGCCGCCGCCGAGGAAGTGGCTGTCCAGCACCTTCAGCCAGCCCTGGGCGCGTTCGCGTCCCCAGGCCAGCTGCGCCTGGTGCGCCTCGTCGCTGCGCCGCTTGTGGAAGGAAAAGATCTGCGGGTAGACGAAGCCGTAGCAGAAGTCGCGGTTCAGCTGCGTGTTGACCCAGTCCATCGCCTCGTTGACGCGCGCCCGCTGCTGCAGGTCGGCCGGGTAGGCGGCCGAGCCGGTCTTCTCCGCCAGGTACTTCAGGATGGCCGAGCTCTCCGTCAGCCGGAAGCTCCCGTCCTCCAGCACGGGCACCAGGTGGTTGGGGTTGATCGACTCGTACGCAGGCTGGTACTGCTCGCCGGTGAACAGGTCGACCACTTGCAGCTCGACCGGGATGCGCGCCTCGGCCGCGAACAACATGACGGCACGCGAGGTGGTGGAACCCGGATGGCAGTACAGCTTCATGGCGCAGTCTCCTCAAGGGCACGCGGGGTGCGGAAGGCTGGGGGTGTACTCCAAATCGGCGCCGGCTTCCACCGCGACAACACAGCCATGGCGCGTGGTCCCGCGCGCGCCTGAGCGCCCCGCCCCGCCGCGCCCTCTTCGATTCGATTCGATCGACCGGAATCCCGCGCGGGTCTTGCCGGCTCCGCACAATCCTGTCGATCACCCGGAGCGCCCACCATGCACACCCGCGCCCTCGTCCTCTTCTCCGGCGGCCAGGACTCCGCCACCTGCCTCGCGTGGGCGCTGGACCGCTACGCCCACGTGGAGACCATCGGCTTCGACTACGGGCAGCGGCACCACGTCGAACTGCAGTGCCGCACCACCTTCCTGCAGCGCCTGAAATCCGAGTTCTCGCCCTGGGCCGCCAAACTCGGCCACGACCATGTGCTGGACCTGGGCCTGCTGGGCCAGATCAGCGACACGGCGCTGACGGCCGACAAGGCGATCGCGTACGAGAAGGGTGGCCTGCCCAACACCTTCGTGCCCGGCCGCAACCTGCTCTTCTTCACCTTCGCCGCCGCGGTGGCCTACCGCCGCGAACTGCCGGTGCTGGTGGGCGGCATGTGCGAGACCGACTACAGCGGCTACCCCGACTGCCGCGACGACACGCTCAAGGCGCTGCAGATCGCCCTGGGGCTGGGGCTGGATTCGCGCGTGGTGATCGAGACGCCGCTGATGTGGATCGACAAGGCGGGGACGTGGCGGATGGCCCAGCGCCTGGGTGGCGAGCCGCTGGTGGAGCTGATCAAGGAGGAGACGCACAGCTGCTACGTGGGCAACCACACGCAGTGGCACGAGTGGGGCTACGGCTGTGGCGAGTGTCCGGCCTGCAAGCTGCGGTCGCGCGGATGGGAGCAGTTCTCGGCGGAGCCATGAGTCGTTACACACGCGTGTCGAGACTGCAGCCAATCGTTCGTCATCGTCCTGTGGGCTGCGCGTCGCAGCCTCGTCGACAAGGAGACCTTGCATGAACTACGTGGATGGATCCGTCATCGCCGTGCCCACGGCCAAGAAGGAGCACTACCGCGGCGTCGCCCAGAAGGCGTCCACCGTCTTCAAGGACAACGGCGCCCTGTCGGTCGTCGAATGCTGGGGCGACGACGTGCCGGAAGGCAAGGTGACCTCGTTCCCCATGGCCGTGCAGCGCAAGCCGGACGAGACGGTGGTGTTTTCGTGGATCGTCTGGCCGTCCAGGGCGGTGCGCGACGTCGGCATGAAGAAGGCCATGGAGGACCCGCGGCTCAAGGAAGGCATGGACCCCATGCCCTTCGATGGGCAGCGGATGATCTTCGGCGGCTTCGAGGTGATCGTGCAGGCCTAGGGGAGCACCGGGCGAGACCGATCGCGCTCGGCCTGCTGCCACCAGCCGCCGCCCAGGGCCTGCAGCAGCGCGGCCGAGTCCGCGTAGCGGTCGGCCGCGGCCTGGGCCTGTTCCTGCAGGGCGCGGTGGTAGTGCCGCGTGGCCTCGAGCAAGGCCGCCTGGCTGACCCCGCCCGCCTGCAGCCGCGCGGCCAGGATGTCGCAGTAGCCGCGGGCGCGGCCGACCGCATCGGTGCGCTCGCTGAAGCGGGCCGCGTCGGCTTCCAGCGCGCGCAGCGCGTCGGCCACGTTCTGGAACCCTTGCAGCACCGCCTCCTGGTAGGCGGCGCCGGCCTGTTCGTAGGCCGCGATGGCCGCGCGCCGGCGCGCCTGCAACTCGCCGCCGCGAAAGAGCGGCTGCACCAGCGAGGCGCCGAGGATGGAGAAACCCGTGCCGGCGCCGAACAGGCCATCGCCGCTCGTGCTCAGCGTGCCCAGCTGGGCCGACAGCGTGAGCTGCGGGTACAGGTGCGCGGTGGCCACACCGACCTGCGCGCCGGCGCGGGCGAGGACGGCCTCGGCGGCGCGGATGTCGGGCCGCTGGCGCGCCAGCTGCGACGGCAGGCTGAGCGGCAATGGGTCCGGCAGCTGCAGCTCGGACAGGCGGAACACCGGCAGGTCGGGCGCGGCGGGCGGCAGGCCCGCGTAGACGGCCAGCCGGTGCCGCATCCGCTCCAGGTCGCGCCGCAGGTCGGGCAGGGTCGCGCGCGCCTGCGCCAGCTCGCGCTGCTGCGCCAGCACGTCGAGGCGGGCCGCCCCGCCCAGTTCCTCCATGCGCTGGGCGATCACGAGCTGGCGTGCCTGCAGCGCCACGATGGCTTCGCCCTGCGCGAGTTGCTCGCGCAGCGACGCTTCCCGGATGGCCGTGGTGACGACATTGCCGGCCAGCATCAGGCGGGCCGCCTCCAGCTCGTAGGCCTGGTGGTCGACCTCGGCCCGCAGGCCTTCCAGTTCGCGCCGCGTGCCGCCGGCGAAGTCGAAGGTGTAGGACACGCTGACCGAGGCGAGATACAGGTCCAGCGGCATGGCCACCGGAAGGGGCACACCGACCGACTGCGGATCGACATCGATGCGGTTGGCGGACAGCCTGGCGTCGACCCGTGGCAGCGTCGCGCCGCTGCGCGCGCCCAGGTCCTCCTCGGCCTGCCGCAGCCGGGCCTGGACCCGCGCCAGCGTCGGGCTGTTGTCGAGCGAGCGGCGCACCAGGGCGTCGAGCGCAGGCGAGCGGAACAGCGTCCACCACTGCGCCGGGATGTCCCGGCCCGGTGCCAGCCGGTCCTCGGCGACGGCGCCGGCCGTGTACTGCGCCACCACCGGGACCGCCGGCGGGCGCAGCGGCTCGCTGCTGCAGGCCGCGAGCGCCGCCAGCGCCAGGGAGCCGAGGGCGCGCCGCATGCTAGTCCAGCGTCTTGCGGTAGAAGACCAGCGCGATGCCCATCATCACGACGGTGAACACGACCAGCGGCCAGATGTTGGGCCACAGGTCCGCCCAGCCGTTGCCCTTGAGCAGGATGCCGCGCACCAGGCGGTGGAACCAGGTGGCCGGCAGCAGGTTGCCGACCGCCTGCGCCCAGCCCGGCATGCCGCGGAACGGGAACATGAAGCCCGACAGCAGCATCGTCGGCAGGAAGAAGAAGAACGTCAGCTGCATCGCCTGCAGCTGGTTCTGCGCGACCGAGGAGATCGTGATGCCGACCGTGAGGTTGGCGGCGATGAACAGCAGCGACACCGCGTACAGCGCGACCGCGCTGCCCACGAACGGCACGCCGAACAGGAACAGCGCGGCCAGCAGGATGATGGTGGCCTGCACCAGCCCGATGAAGATGTAGGGCACGATCTTGCCCGTCATCACCTCCAGCGGCTGCGCCGGCATGGCGAGCAGGTTCTCCATCGTGCCGCGTTCGCGCTCGCGGGTCATCGCCAGCCCCGTCATCATCACCATGGTCATCGTCAGGATGACGCCCATCAGCCCCGGCACGATGTTCTGCTGGGCAATGCCTTCCGGGTTGTACAGCCGGTGCACGCGCACCTCGAACGGCGCCGGCGTGCCGGCCAGCGGCGCCAGCGCGCCGGTGAGATCGTGCCGGGCGACCACCGCCGCCAGCTCGCGCACGGAGGCCAGGGCGGCGCCGGTGGCGGCCGGGTCGGTGGCATCGGCCTCGACCAGCAGCGCCGGCCGCTCGCCGCGCAGCAGGCGGCGGCTGAAGTCGCTCGGGAAGTTGACGACGAACTGGACGTCGCCGCGTTCCAGGGCGGCGTGGGCGGCCGCCTCGTCCGGCAATTCGTCGACCAGGGCGAAGTAGCCGCTGGTCTTCATCGCCGCCAGGAAGCTGCGCGTGAACTCGCTGCGGTCGGCCATCACCACGGCGGTGGGCAGGTGCCGGGGATCGGTGTTGATGGCATAGCCGAACAGCACGATCTGGATGATCGGGATGCCCAGCACCATGCCGAAGGTGATGCGGTCGCGCTTGAGCTGCAGGAACTCCTTCTGCACGATGGCCCACCAGCGGGTGAACGAGAACATCACGCCGGCGGCCCGAAGTTGTCGACCGATTGCTCGGTGAGGTGGATGAACACGTCCTCCAGCCCGGTGGCCGCCGGCTGGGCGCGGCAGTCGCTGCCGGCCAGGGCCTGCTGCAGCGCGGCCTGCAGCGCCGCCGGATCGCGTCCGGTCACGTGCAGCGCGGAGCCGAAGGCGGCCACCTGCTCGACCCCCGGCCGGCCGCGCAGCCGTTCGGCGACGGCCGCCAGGTCGCCGCCCGCCACTTCCCAGGTCGTGAGCTGCTGGCTCGCGATGATGTCCTCGGCCGTCCCCTGGGCCATCAGACGGCCGTAGGCGATGTAGGCCAGCTTGTGGCAACGCTCGGCCTCGTCCATGTAGTGCGTGCTGACCAGCACCGAGATGCCGCGCGCCGCCAGGGCATGCAGCTCCTCCCAGAAGTCGCGCCGCGCGCCGGGGTCGACGCCGGCGGTCGGTTCGTCCAGCAGCAGCAGTTCGGGCTCGTGCAGCATGCAGGCGGCCAGCGCCATGCGCTGCTTCCAGCCGCCCGACAGCGCGCCGGCCAGCTGCGCCGCGCGGCCGCCGAGACCCAGGCCGTCGATCGCCCGGTCGACCGCGGCGCGGCGATCCGCCATGCCGTACATGCGGGCGACGAAGTCGAGGTTCTCGCGGATCGACAGGTCGTCCCAGAACGAGAAGCGCTGCGTCATGTAGCCCACGCGCCGCTTGATCTCGCCGCTCTGCCTGACGATGTCGTAGCCCAGGCAGGTGCCGGAGCCGGAGTCGGGTGTCAGCAGCCCGCACATGATGCGGATCGAGGTGGTCTTGCCGCTGCCGTTGGGCCCCAGGAAGCCGAAGATCTCGCCGCGGCCGACCTGCATCGACAGGTCGTTGACGACATGCTTGCTGCCGAAGTGCTTGTTCAGGCCCCGGACGTCGATCGCCCAGTCGGTGGCGGGCGTGCTCATGGCAGCGTCACCGACACGGGTTGCCCGGGCCGCAGCCGCGCCGCGCTCTCCGGCGTGGGCCGCGCCTCGACCAGGAACACCAGCTTGGCGCGCGTCTCGTTGCTGTAGATGACGGGCGGCGTGTACTCCGCTTCGTTGGCGACGTAGCTCACCACGGCGCTGAGGCCGGTGCCGCAGCCATCGCAGCCGACATTGACGCTGCGGCCCGGCCGCAGGTCGCCGGCGGCCGGTTCCGGGACGAAGAAGCGCAGCTTCACGTTGCCGGGCGGCAGCAGCCGCACCACCGGGCTGCCCGCCGGCACCCACTCGCCTTCTCGGTACAACGTATCGGAGACCAGGGCCTGCTGGCCCGCGGCCGGGCGCTTCTGATCCAGGCGCCAGGCCGCCTGGCTCTGCACGGCACGGGCCGCCGCGACCTGCGCGCTCTGGGCGCGGATCTGGTCGTCGCGCGCCGGCAGCCGGTTCACGTCGAGCAGCCCCTCGAGCTCGCGCACCCGTGCGGCCTTGATGGCCTGGTTGGCGCGCGCATCCTCGACCTGGCCGCGCGCGATGCCGCCGGCGTCGAACTGCGCCTCGTCGCGCTGGAGCTGCAGCGTCGCCTGGGCCAGTGCGGCCCGGGCCTGGGCGAGCTGCGCCTGCGTGACCGCCACCTCGGGCCGGCGGCGCCCCACCTTCAGGTCGGCGAGTTGCGCCTGCGCGGAATTGAACTGCTCGTCGGCCTGCTGCTTGGCTGCGACTTCCTGCTCCGATTCCAGGCTGAACAGCGGCGCCTTCGCGTCGACCATCTGCCCGCGCTGCACCAGCAGCCTGTCGAGCCGGCCCGCCACCGGCGAGGCGACGTTCACGTACTCGCCTTCCACATAGCCCTGGTAGCCGGCCGCCTTGCTGCCGGAACAGCCGGCGAGCAGCGCGCCCAGGGCCGGCACGAGCAGGCGAAGGGCGGTGCACCGATGGCGGCGAAGGAGCGACATGGGATGCGTGGCGGAGGCAGTTGTGCGCAATCTATCCGCTCTCCCCTGCGCGACCGTCAGCACATTCCCGCGGAACGCAACGTGCGGAGCGGACCTCCAGCAGCCGGCAGCCAGATGCCGCGCGCGCTAGCGATCGATGTGTTGCACGAGGGTGGCGTTTGCGCGCCGCGCTGGGGTTGGACCTTGGGCGCATGCGATCAGCTCAGCCGGAAAGTTCGGCTGTATGGTCGTTGTTCGGCACACGGGCCGGCGCTCGTCCTGCCCCAGGAGGTGTCCGCCATGCCCGTGCGAGGTCTTGTCTCCATCCTGACCGTGGCCCTTGCCGCTGCCTGCTTCGCGTGGGCGCCGTCGGCCGCCGCGCAGGACGGCGCCGCGGCCTTGCGCGCCACCCACGACAAACTGGCCCCCGAGCTGGCGAACAGCCCGCTGGGGCGGCCGATGGTGCTGACGTCCACCGAAACGGGGAATGTCCTGAAGGGCGAGGTGCACGGCATCCTGGAGCAGCCGCTGGCCCAGGTCAGTGCCGCCCTGGACAAGCCCGGGCGCTGGTGCGACATGCTGATGCTCCACCTCAACAACCGCGCCTGCCGCGTCGACGAGGCCAAGCAGACGCTGACCCTGAGCATCGTGCGCAGCTACGACGGTGCCCTCGACCAGGCGTTCGAGCTGACGTTCGACGTGCACATCACCAGCGCCACGCCCGATTACTTTGACGCCAAACTGACCTCCGGCAAGGGACCGTTCGGCACCCGCAACTACCTGATCTCGCTGCAGGGCATCCCGCTGGAGACCGGCACGTCGTTCATCCACTTCAGCTATGCCTACGAGCAGAGCGGCGCGACCCGCACCGCCGTGCGCACCTACCTGGCCACCCTGGGGCGCGGCAAGGTCGGCTTCACGACCGTCGGCAAGCAGCCATCCGGAGAGCCGGAACTCATTGGCGGCACGCTGGGCCTGATCGAGCGCAACGCGATGCGCTACTTCCTGGCGGTGGACGCCTACACGAAGGCGCCGGAGGATGTGGAGAAGCGGCTGGCGCTGTGGCATGCCGCGACGCAGAAGTATCCGCGCCAGTTGAACGACGTCAGCGAGGCGGAATACCTCAAGTACAAGAGGATGGATTTGCAGAGGATGGGCAAGGGGAGGTCTTGAAGGCGAGTACGTGCTGCCCTGCCGGACAAGCCGCTTGGTCACCCACATGGACCGCGAAGCCGCGGCGCGACGTTCGCGCCGGAAGATGCTCAACGTGCAATCCGTCCTCGTGCTGAAGTTTTAGCTCAGCGTCAACCTGGTACGCTGCCGACCCATCGATGAGGTCGATGCACGTCAGCCAGGGATGACCGAGACTGTTCACTACTACAACCGGTTTGCAGCCGAGTTCTTTAGCAGCACTGTCGCTGTCGACATGACGGCGCTTCACGGCCGCTTTCTGGCGCGCCTGCAGCCAGGCGCCTCGATCCTTGACGCGGGCTGCGGCTCTGGTCGCGATGCAAAAGCCTTCGCAGACGCAGGGTTCAAAGTCGTTGCATTCGATGCATCACCGGAGCTTGCACAGCTCGCAACGCAACATTGTGGATTCGAGATCCACGCCCGTCGTTTCGAAGATTTGGAGGAAATCGCTCAATACGACGGCATTTGGTGCTGCGCGAGCCTGCTGCACATCGCGGCGAACGCAATGCAGGAAGTGCTGGAGCGCCTGTGGAATGCGTTGAAACCGGGCGGCACGATGTACGTCAGCTTCAAGCACGGAACAGGTGAGCGGGAGCACGAAGGGCGCCGATTCACCGATGCAGACGACGCCCTCATTCGGCTATGGTTCGGTCGCCTTTCGGGGGCTCGTGATGTTGAGGTGTGGCTCACCGATGACCAACGAGCCGAGCGCGTACAGCGCTGGAGCAACGCCCTGGTTTGGAAGCAGCACGCCGAGAGCAGTCGACTTGTCACGGGTGGCGCCGATCACTTCCTGCCACATCTGTCCGAGGCTTTCACATGGGCGACCGAAGTCGCGCTCGCCGTGGCCTTCGTCAAGGCGACGGGTTTGCGACTGCTGTTGCCCGATCTTCAGTCTCTTCTAAGGGCCGGTGCGAATCGACGCTTGCGAATCCTCACAAGCGACTATCTGGACATCACCGATCCACAGGCCCTTCGGCTGCTGCTGCTCCTTCAGCAGCAAGGCGCGGAAGTTCGTGTCTACACGACGCAAGCGAGCAGCTTTCATTTGAAGGCCTACATCTTCGCGAAAGTTGAGAAAGAGGTCACCGTTGCTGGAACAGCCTTCATCGGATCCAGCAACATCAGCCGGCAAGCCCTGCAGGAGGGTCTGGAGTGGAACTACCGTGTCGTGTATCCCGCCGATCCGGGCTTCATGGAAGCTGCTCGCCGATTCGACGAACTATTCGCCGATCCGAGAACCGTGCAGCTTTCAGACGCTTGGATCGAGGCCTATGAGCAGCGCCGTCTACCGCCTTCGCGCGCGGTGGCTCCCGGAAGTCACGAGCAGGAGGAGCCGCCGGAGCCGACACCGGTCCAACTCAAAGCCCTTGCTGCGCTGGAAGCGACGCGCCAAGACGGCTTTAGACGCGGGCTCGTTGTGCTGGCGACGGGGTTGGGCAAGACGTGGCTCGCGGCCTTCGATTCCGCTGCCGTTGGCGCCCGCCGTGTTCTCTTCGTCGCCCACCGAGAGGAGATCCTGACCCAGGCCGCATCTACCTACTTGCGGATTCGTCCGACCGCGAGAGTCGGGTACTACACGGGCCGGAGTCGCGACGCCGAGGTGGATGTGCTGTGTGCCTCGATCCAGACCTTGGCGAAGGCAGAACACCTAGAGCGGTTTGCTCCGCAGCATTTCGACTATGTGGTGGTCGACGAGTTTCATCACGCTGCAGCAAGCACGTACCGACGCCTGCTGTCACATTTCGCACCGTCATTCCTTCTCGGACTCACAGCGACTCCTGACCGGACGGATCAGTCCGACATCCTTTCGCTCTGCGACGACAACCTCGTCTACACGTGCCACTTGTTCGAAGGGGTCGAAGCGGGTCTTCTTGTTCCGTTTCACTACTACGGCATTCAAGACCAATCTGTTGATTACCGTGAAGTGCCATGGCGAAACGGGCGCTTCGATCCGGAGCAGTTGTCGAACAAGCTCGCGACGTTGGCGCGAGCGCGCCATGCATTGCGCGAGTGGCGCGGTCGAGGGCAGAGACGCACCCTCGCCTTCTGCGTTTCGCTGAAACATGCTGAGTTCATGGCGGAGCAGTTCAGCCGCGCGGGAGTTGCGGCTGCAGCCGTGTATTCCGGTTCTTCGCTCGGTCGCGCACAAGCGTTGGATCAGCTCGAATCTGGCACCTTGCAAGTCCTGTTCTCCGTGGACCTCTTCAACGAAGGTGTCGACCTGCCGAGCATCGACACCGTGATGATGCTGCGGCCGACTGAGTCGAAGGTCCTTTTCCTCCAGCAGTTGGGGCGAGGCCTCCGACGCAGCGAGGGCAAGGAATACCTGGTCGTACTGGATTTCATCGGAAATCACCACAGCTTTCTGCAGAAGCCGCAGGCGCTGTTCGACATCGGATCCACGTACAAGGCTTTGGCTGAATTCGCTCGGCGAGTTGAGCAGAAGACGCTCGAATTGCCGGAGGGGTGCTATGTCAACTATGACTTGGCGATCATCGACTTCCTGAAATCTCTTGATAGTTCTGGCCCGCAGAAGGATTACCAAGCGTTGCGCGATGTGCTGGGCCGCCGCCCGACCTTGACTGAGTTCTTCAATTCCGGGTCCAGCATCACCGCCATGCGTCAGCAAGCTGGCCACTGGTTTGAGCTGGTACGCACGATGGGGGATCTGGATGCGGACGAAGTGGCAATTGCCTCACAGTGTCAAGGTCTGCTTCGCGAAGTAGAAGTCACTGCGATGACCAAGAGCTACAAGATGGTTTTGCTCGAGGCATTTCTTGAGCTCGATGGCCTGCGCGAGCCCACAAAACTCAACGAGTTGAATCAACGCTCGCGCGCAGTCCTCGACCGTCGGCGCAAGCTACTGGCAGACTTGCCGGCTGACATGTCAGGCACCCAGGGCGACTCCGCCGCCTGGGCCAGGTACTGGCGGGACAACCCGATCAACGCATGGATCGGAGGAAATCGGCAACGGGAACAGAGCGCTTTGTTCAAGGTGACGGGCGATTTGTTTGAGCTTGCACAGCAGGTCCCGCCAGAGATGACGATGCCACTCGGATCGCTCTTGCAGGAGCTGGTCGACTACCGACTCGCGAGCTACGAGGTTCGCCTCATGCCGGCAAGTGATAGCAATGTCGTGCCCTTCCCGACGCGGAATCGCGGCTCGGTGGAACTCCCGTATTTCCCCAACTTGAAAATTGCCTGCGGACACTTCAAGGTGGGCCGGACCGATTCGGAAGAGCTTCGCTCTCTGCCACCTACTTATGGGTTGCTCGATCCCAGTCGGCACTTCATCGCACGTGCCACGGGAAACTCGATGGATGGCGGCAAGAATCCTGTGAAGGATGGAGACCATCTACTTCTTGAACTGATTAGCCCAACAAGCGCTGGCTCGATCACGGGCGCGGTGGTCGCGATTGAGCGACAAGACGAGGGTGGTGACAGTCAGTACCTCCTTCGAGTCGTCAATAAGAAAGACGGCCACTATGTCCTGAAGGCGAACAACCCCGACTACGAGGACCTGCTGGCCACCGACGACATGAGGACCTTGGCCCGTCTGCGAGCCATCGTGGACCCGCTGGACCTAGCTGTTGGCCAGACCTTTTTGCGTGAGGAGATTCCCCCTCTTTTCGGCGAGGAGTTCAACCCTGGGAGCTGGCATGCAGGCCATGTACCTTTGAGCGAGAAGCGTGCACACGTCCTGCTGGTCACTTTGAACAAGCAAGGGAAGGCGGAAGAGCACCGCTACCTAGACCACTGGATCGACGAGGACCGCTTCCATTGGCAAAGCCAAAATGCGACCGCGCCTGAAAGCAAGCGAGGTCGAGAGATCATCGAACACGCAGCTCGGGGAATCGCGATCCATCTGTTTGTCCGGGAGAGCAAGCTCTCCGGTGGCAAGGCGGCTCGGTTCAGGTACTACGGTAGGGTGACGTACGAGTCACATCAAGGAAGCGCGCCCATGAGCGTCGTGTTTCGCCTCTGAAGGCGCTACGCGCCGGACGTTGCAAAGTACCTAAGCGCCCCCTCCGGACCTACCCCGACCACGAAAACGGCGCATAGTGCCCGTTGCGCGTGCCGGTCTCGTCCTTCCACTGGATGCCGAACACGTTGAAGACGCTGCGCACGGCCTTGGCGAGGGCGATGCGAGGGCTGACGGGGTGCGATGCGTTGTCGATCACGAGGGGCTTGCCCTCCATGTTCAGCACGCCCTCGCAGGTCTGATCCACGAAGTCGCCGGCGCGCGCGGTCCACTTCTCGCCGTCGCGGGTGATCGACACCTTCGCTCGTTCCACGCCGGCGAACTTGCCGACCAGAGGGGCCATCATGGCCATCGGCCCTCCGGCCGACCCGCTGGCGATCGCAGTGACCGCTTCCGCCTGGGCTTCGCTCGCGGCTGAGTCCACGATCAGGCCCACGGTCATGTTGCCGGCGCCCATTGGTCCCTTGGATTCGAGGATGGCGATGAAGTCAATGCCGTCGAGTGCGACGCCGTCCTTGTTGCCCTTCTCGATGTGCATCGCGAGTGCGGCCTTGCAGGCACCTTCGGTGGGCATGCCCTGGATGTTGGTGACGACGCAGGGGCACAGGAACGTGCAGTTGCACGTCTCCATGTACTGACCGGAGATCTGCCAGGCCATAGGACCCTCCTGACGCATGGTTGTCAGTCCCCATCAGGATAGACCGGCGCATGGGTCTTTCAAGCCCGGTTGACAGCTGTGGTCGCCGCGCCCATCGTTGGGATCCCATGCATCAGTCTGCGCGCCCGTTGGTCGGAGCCGGCTCCATCCTCGTCGCGGCGCTGGCGGCTTGGGGATTGCTGGCCTGGATGGCGCTCGACATGGGGCATCCGCTGGTGCAGCTCACGATGCCGGGCGCTGCCGACTGGTCGCTGTCCAACATCGTGGCCATCTTCCTGATGTGGTCCGTGATGATGGCCGCGATGATGCTGCCCTCGGCACTTCCGATGCTGCTCGCCTTCGTTCGGCTGCACCGCGAGCCGGGGCGCAACGGACGCGCTCATGCCTTCGTGGCCGCCTACCTGATCGTGTGGTGCGCGTTCAGCGCGCTGGCAACCGCGCTGCAATGGGCGCTGCAGTGGCTCGACTGGGTGGACCCCATGATCGTCAGCACCTCAGCGGGGCTGAATGCGGCCCTGCTCCTGATCGCAGGTGTCTATCAGTTCTCGCCCCTCAAGCGGATGTGCCTGGCCAAGTGCCGCACCCCGGTCGGTTTCCTGCTCGGCGAGTGGAGGCCGCACGTGGCCGGCGCGTGGACCATGGGTCTGCGCCATGGCGTCCTGTGCGCGGGCTGCTGCTGGGCATTGATGGCTCTGCTGTTCGTCGGCGGTGCGATGAACATTGCCTGGGTGGCGGCGCTGTCGGTGGCCGTGGCCATCGAGAAGATGGCGCCGCATGGCGAGCGGTTGGGGGCGCTGCTGGGGCTGGCGCTCATTGCCGCCGGGCTGGTGAGGATCGTGCTGGGCTAGCCTGGCGCGACCCTCACTCACTCACTACTCATGTCGAGGGCCGCAAAGCTTTGCCGGTCACCATCTGAAGAATCAGGAACTTAGGGGCGTAGCTCAGCGAAAGTTGTGCCGCTACCGCGTGGAAAGATTTGCCGGGGGCCTTGCCAACTCGCGGAACATTTGCCGCGCCCAAATCAGTCCGTTTCCGGAAACACAGCATGGGCTTCCGGAAACGTTGCGATTATGGACGATGGTTCGAGTCTTGTCATCACACCGTTGAGCTGCTATTCGGGGCGAAGGGGCTCCCCGAACCCCTGATCCAGGAATATCCCATTTCGTCGGCGGCAAGGGCGTGGTGATCGGGCCGGGTAGAGCGCCGCGGCTGTCGGCGAAACGGAGCGAACCACGGCCGGCTGCTGCGTCTGCGCCTCGCCAACGTAGCGACGCGCCGCGGACTACTTTCCGCAGAAACCTGCAGCGCGTCCAGCCTCGGCCGCAGCAACGGGCTCGCGGCCGTACACGGCCTTTAGGCCGCAGCCCGCCTAACGGGTCGCTTGGCGGTGGTCGACTTCGTCGCCGGCGCTTTCTGCGGCCGCGGCTTCTTGGCTGCCGGCATCTTCGTAGGCGTCTTCTTTGCCGCCGCCTTCACAGAAGAGGCTCCCTTTGGCGCAGCCTTCCTGCGGCTCACCTTCTTCAACGCAGGGGTCTTCGTGCTCGGCCTCTTCCCCGCCATTCGCCCCTCTTTTGCGAGTTGATCCGCGCTACCTACGCTAGTAGCCGCCTGGCGGGAGTCGGCAAAAATCCCGGCCTGCGCCGCAGGAGAAATGGTGCCGCCTTCAGCAAGCCTCGCCGCCGCCTCCTTTTTGCCGAGGCCGCGCACGGAGGCGATCTTCTCAATCTGCTTCGCGCGCGGCCGCGTCTTGCCGCTCTCCCACTTGTAGACGCTGAGCGAGGAGACGCCCAAAAGCTGTCCCATTGCGGCGGCAGAAATACCGAGACGCTCCCGCTGTTTGGCAAACCCCTTGGCACTGAAACGATGGCGCTCAGATTGGTTCTCGTCGCCGCCTTCATCCGCCACTCGGCGTGTCCTGGCCCGCCCGCCCTTCGCCACGCTGGCGAGCGAGCGCTCGAGCGCATCTATCCGGCGCTTCAACGCTGCAAGCGCACCGCGCTGCTGCGTCACTTGTTTCCTAAGTTCTTCGCTCCCCGGTTTGGCTACTTTGCGTGCGACACGAGCAATTTCTTCCTTGAGAGCTGAAGCGATGTTTGGCATCTGTTAGGCGAGGGTCGAGAGGATGTAAATGCTATCCCAGTCACCAACTCATCACTAATTTGATGGTGGAAGCGATGCGTTGGCCTTATCCACACGCACCGCAGCGCAGTTCCGATGCGTGTCCGTGTCGAACCACTTGTAGGGCCCCCCGGCGCTAGCGGCTCTCATTTGTATCTGTGGCTATGAGACCGCCAGCGCGCCCGGCTCCTGGCCGCAGTTTTCATGACTTGTTTTGTGAAATGACAATTGTCATTCGCCGTGATAAACCATGAAAGGGCACCCATCCGCACCGACCTGGCGCCTCGGTAGCCTCGTACTCCTCGGGTCAAGATGGGATCCCTGGACGCTCACCGCGAGTTGCCAGGTCCTGTGGGCATACGAGAGAAAGCGCACGCGCAGCGATAGGTCGCCGCACGCGTCTGCTTCCGACCACAGCGGACGTCTTTGAAAACTGGCCTGAACATTGGATTTGGGATCGACTTGCTGCCGGCGCGCCCAAAGTCCCCAACGCTGCTCTCCCCTCCCCCTCATCTGTTGCGCTGCCGCAGAAGCAGCTGACCTCCTTTGAATGCGAAGACCACGACTAGGGTGCCAACTAGGTCGCCGATGAACATTACCGAGAAGCCCGGCAACACGTCACTTTGACCTCGCGACGCGAACCACAGGTGATGAAGCAGGGGACTTGCGACCGAGTAGGCCAGACTCAGCGTCAAGAGCTGCTCAAGCTTCAGTTGGTCGATGCCACGGTCAACGCCATAAAAGTGCCTAGCGCCGAGATAAACGAGATACGGAGCAATCGAAGCGATGATTCCGCCTGCGAATGCGCGGGCGTGGTCATTGGGGAAGAGGTAGAAACTGACCAGCCAGGAGACTATCAGCAGCCCGATCGCGCCAGCCTCGGCGAACAGGAGAGTGGCGAGCAGCCGAATACCGGCTGGCAGGTAGACGAAGTTGATACCCGGCGCAAACTCCAGAGAAGCGAAAAGCCAATGGTTGATGGCAAACGCCACCAAGAACGCAAGAATCGTCACCGCGACGTGCGCAAGCCCGTCCGTACGTTCTTCCATGTCATCACTTCCCCGCGAAAGTCGAATCTTGCGCCATTCAAGCGGGGGCCGGACTTGAACTAGATGTGCTCCGCTGAAGCAGCATCGCCGAACTGTCGACACGGCAAGGCCGCGCCTCCTCGTTTGTGATGAGGCGCCTAGCTGGTCTCGGCGCTACGATGCCGCCGCGGGCGACATCCCGCCGGGCGCATCCTCCCATCATCCGCCCGTCCCTAGCCCCGGCTCCGGCCGGGGTTCTTTTTTCAACGGCCACCCGGCCGCAACTGTATATTTATACAGTATGTGGTGCCGAGTTCAGGAGTGCAGAGGTCCGTTGGGCGAGCGACTCAAGCGGCGGGATTGGACCGCTCCCGTGGAGGGCGAACTCACCATCGCGCTGGCCAACTGCGGCTACGTTGCCCACCTCGATCGCCCGGACGTCGACCGCCGTTTCCAAGTGCTGTTCCCGCTCTCGGACGTGCGCGTGCAGACGCTGGACGCCGGGATGCTCGTGATCGGATACAGGATCAACGCGGACGCGCTGCCGATTGTTCGAGAGGTGCGGCAAGCCTGGTTCTGCGTGCCGATCCCTGACGGCGGCGGCTAAAGCCGAATGCTCGCCCGCCGAATGTGTGCGGCCTGGCGGGGGCGCGCGCCCCGAGACAAGCTGTGACTTGCGAACGCCCACCACACGGGCGTCGACCGGTGTTGGCAGCAAATGGTCGGAAGCAGCTAGGTTTTGGGGGCTGAAGCCGACCTGATTGACACGGTCGTCGGTGAATTCAAGAGACGCGAGATCAGTTCATCACCTGGGGGGCACCAGTAGCGATGCAAAGACCGCGGCACCTCCAGTTCAACCAGCTTCGAAAAGATTCCTGGCACCATCTCGGCCGGCAAAATGAAGAAATCGAGGGGCCGATAAAGGCCTTCCATCCGCGTCAGGAGCAGAGTCTCTTCCCCAAGATGACCGCGCTTTCGATCCAGCATCCACCGGGTCGGACTGGCCGGCCACATCAACCTCACACGCACACGTGACGTCCAGAAGGTCAGTACGTTGCTCCGGGGATCGAACGTGGTCGGAAGTCCGCGTGACAACAGCCTCCCGCACAGTGCCCGCCCCAACTCCTTAGTGTGTTCGCGAAGCTGCTGCGGCGTACCGAAAGTTCCTCTGTAGCCGCGGTCCCTTCCGGTACGTTCCAGTGGCAGACTGAGCTGCCTTGGCTCTTTGGCCATTCGAGGAACGCTTGTGATCGGCGCGGTTGTCCCGCTTCGACGTTTCAGTACTTCCGCGGCGTCCTTGAACCGTGTCTGCATGACAGTCCATGTTCGATCATCAAGGATCCTGGGAATGCTGCCGTTCATTCGGGTCGGCTCATGCTTGATCACTTTGCCTCCCTTGCTCTTGATTCCCCAGACGAAATTTCCGATGAGCGCTTCATTCGTGAGGAGGAGTTTCAGACTCTGCGCGGAGAGCTTCCGTCCCTTGTCGGTTCGCCAGCCTTCAGCGTTGGCAAGGCCGGCAATTTCCTCCAGCTCGAACCCGTTGGAGTAGGCCACCGCCATTCGCCGAACCAGATCTACTTCCGCTTCGGGCCCAAGCACCCATTCGATCCGGTCCGTCAGAGCTAGTTTGCGCTGGCCGTGCTGCAACATGACCCTGCGAGAGCCATCCGCGGACACTGAACACCGCCGGTACCCGAGAGCAGGAAGCGGGCCCATTTGGAAGCCCATCGAGACAACACGCTGCTGACCGGCGCGCGCCTTGAATGCAATGTCCCGGCTGTACTCGGCTGCCATGACGCGTCGCATGCTCTTGAGAAGCACCGTGGTGGGGGTCTGATCATTGGCGAATGATTCACTAACGTAAATGACTTGGACGCCGTGCATGCGGCAGTGGTATTCGTAGTACGCGGATGCGTCCGCATCCTGGAACCGTCCCCAGCGACTCACGTCGTAGACCAGGATTGCTCGAAAAGGAGCGGCATCGACTACATCCTTGAGCAACTGACGCAGTCCAGGCCGATTTGCCAACTGGAGACCACTTTTGCCGTCATCCTGATAGGTGCGGACGATGTCAAATCCGTTCGTGCCGGCGAAGGCTCTGATAGCGTCTCTTTGCACGAGCGGCGAAAGGTCCTGGCGATCCGTGGACATTCGGATGTACTGGGCCACAGGCTGGGCGGGGGTCTGCATGAGTCGCTCCTTTAAAGTTGATGGGGAGCAGTCACGCTAGTCCTAGGCGCCGCTAGGTGCCACGGGTGGTGCGAATAGCCGAGTTCGCGGGGATAGGTCTGGCGGTGCTTTGGCCCGCCTCCGCAAGGCCGACGAGGAGTTCCGACGACTGGTTGGCAAGGACCTCTGCGCTGGTCCTAACATCGTCCCGTGAGTACAAGAGGACAAGACCTCGCGGCCCAACTGGCCCGCGATTGGCGAACACTGATGACGCAGCAACGCGAGCTGACGTTGGTCTACATCGAAGCATTGGCGACTGGAGTTGCGTCTCGCGAACTCCTCGATGACCTGGAGCAGCTCATGTCATTCGTTGCCCGAGACATCGGGGCCGTGCGGAGATTCATTGCCGGCCATATGCCCGACGCGGCGTACTGAGGCGCCTTGGCACCTTTGCCTCGGAAGGAAGTGATTCGGGCGCGAGCGGGGCCGCTTTTGGCCGGGAGCGGACAATGCGAGGATGGGACGGACGGACACCAGCGATGCAGGGGAAAGCCGCAGTTCTCGCAGCTTTCATTCGATCTCGCGACCCGACGCTCGAGTTTTGGTGCTTGGGACTCTGCCTGGAGAGCGCTCTCTCGCGTGTGGCGAGTACTACGCGCACCCGCAGAACCGGTTCTGGAGCATCGTGGGCGACGTCCTCGGGTTCGACCCCCTCGGGCCGTATGAAGAGCGCGTGATGCAGATTCTGGATCACCGGATCGCTCTCTGGGATGTCTGCGCCGCAGCCGAGCGGCCTGGCAGCCTGGACACGAGCATCCGCACAGCGACCGTGGTGTCCAATGACTTTTCTGCCTTTTTCGCCGAGCACCCTGAAATCGTCCGGGTCTGCTTCAACGGGCAGCAGGCGGCAAAGCTTTTCCTCCGCCTGGTGCGCGGCAGTCTTCCCACTGAATTGCGATGCGAGTGGGTAACCCTGCCTTCAACCAGTCCAGCTAACGCCGCCATACCGTTCGAAGAGAAGCGACGCGTGTGGGCCCACGCGCTCCTGAACACGTCGCCATAGCTACGGCAGGAGTTGGCCGAGAGCTTCCCTCCCGCCTCACCAGCAAGCAGCCTGCCGCTTCAGTAGGGCCCGCAGGCGGGATCAGCCAGGTTAGTGAACCGCGGTGCGGCGTTGGTCAGCTGGCCTGGCAAGCTCGCCCTACGGGGCGGGCGCCCGCTGCGCGGCCGGAAGGCTTTGCGTCGACGCCGGCGCGTACTTCCTTCCGGCTTCGGTGATGCCGTACACACGCGAGTCCGTTGCGAGCGCGAGAAACACTTGATAGTGCGGCACTCGCAGCGTGGCTTGCGGCGCCTTGGGGGCGGAGTCGAATGGAGCAGGCCAGACGAGAGCAGGCACGAGCCGGGCGCCAAGCCACTCGAGCTTCTTCATGCTTGCAGTAGGCAGCCATCCCCAAAACGGTGCCGTCGCTCCTCTCAGTGATGGTCAAAAAGGCCGGCTCAACGTTCCACGCCAGTGGAACTCGCGTCAGATGAGGCCGAGCGCGCGCCTCATCGACCCACTCGTTCGCAGAGGCGCACCAGTTCGGCCAGCGATGCGGCGGCCATCTTAGCCATCACGCGGCCGCGGTGGATCTTCACGGTCCTCTCTGCAATGCCCATTTCCGAGGCGATCTGCTTGTTCAATCGGCCCGCCACAACGCCCGAGAGTACCTGCTGCTCGCGCTCGGTCAGCGACGCCAGCCGCGCCTGAATGCCTTCTCGCTCCTGGTGGACAACCGACACGGAGTCGAGGTCAGTGCCATCGCTGATCCATACCGTTAGGTCCCTTTGGAACAAAGCGATCGGGGACAATGCTCCGTCACCGGTACCCTGAGGCTGCTGCACGTAGTCATGAAGCCGTAGCAGACGCGCGAGCTGGGCCTCGAGTTCGACGTCATCGTCGGACAGAAGAACGCAGTAGGACCGCACGACCGATACCTCAGCTGCTCTTATCTTTTTCGTTGATCGGAGTGGCGGCGGGTCATGGGGACGGGCCCGGCCTCTAAAACGGCGACAGGGGCTGTGTGCGCAGCCAGGCGACGTACGGCTCGCGCCACTCGAAAGGAACGTCTTCCGTCCGCATTCCTCGTGAGCACCAGAACGTGAAGAGCGCTGTCGCGTCGCCGGCGGTGTAACTGGCGTCCATCCGCGGATTGTCGTGCTGGTCGGGTTGTTCTTCGTTGTCCATCGGCTGGTGCAAGCCTGGCTAGGCAGCCATCAGGACTCTGATACTGTGGCCGCGCCTACTGCCAAGCGTGACGCGATAGGAATCTTGCCGAAGACGGCGTCCGCAGACAAATTTTTCCGACCGTCGGCAGTTAGCTCGTAGAAGGACAGCGCGTTCCAACCATCCGACAGCCCCTCGCGATCAGCCCGGTGGTGATCGCAGCGTCCTTAAGCGAATATGAAAGTATTCATTCCCGCGAACCACATTCGGCAAATGAAGGGGCCCTTCCCTCGGTCGCGCTACGGCGGATGAAGGTTCCTTTGCGTACTTAATGCGTATGAGGGCCGCAGCCAAATTCGCTAGAAACGGATCCAAATCAAGGCGAAGATGCGGAAGACGAAGCTCGACACGGAGTGTGTATGGCAGGATTCTTGCAGACCCTGGTAGTGGCGCCCGCCCGGGAGAGTGGGGGGCAGCAAACTATGGGAGCAGATTCGAGCGTGCCACACAAGGTGCAACTGGCGAGCGAGCTTACCGATCAGCTGACGGCAAGCTCGAGGCAACGCCTGAACATGGTACGAGCTGAGGAACTCAAAGTCGGAATGAGGGTGCCGTTGCGCACAGGCGCGGGTCCGAACACCGAGGTGGCCACGATCCATTTCGTAGGTGGCGGACTGGTCAGGTACACGGTTCCCGGGAAGAAGCGGCTGCAATCCAAACCAATCCTGGTATTCCTGGAGTGGATGTAGCCATCTTGCGCGCGCACGTGGTACTGTTTTCTGGCGACGGTCTGGGGACGACGAGGGCCATCACTCGCACCCTCCCAATCAAAGCCTAAGGCATCGACAAGCAGTTCATGCGGCCCATGCGCTTTCGGGTTTGACACTCCTCACTGCGGTGAGACTCTGTTCACGTTCACTTCATGCCGCCGGCATATCTTGAACATGTCTGCTTTTCGGCTGCGGATTCAACCGGTCAATGCAACACGCCAATCTGCGAAAGCAGAAAGAGTGCGGATGCGGACAAGCCCAAGAACGAAGTACACAGAGACTCAGAAAGCCCGATGTGGGAGCGGTGGAAGAAGGGAGAAGCTCTTCATCAGATCGCGCGGCTTCGATCGTCCGCATGCCTCGATCCGCTCGGTCCTGGCCGAACGGGTGGCATTCGTCCTCCTGAGCGTCGCCGCTCCAGGTTGGCTCTTACCATCGTTGACGGGGCCGCTTCCCGGACGGGGGCATTTTTCTTTGCGGGCTTGATACATTTCCCATCGGCCCGTCCATTCAGCTCCTCGTGGTGGGGCGACAGGGCTCGCTTGGAGGCGCATGGAAAACGAAGTCGATATCCGGGTGTTCAAGGTCGTGGACCGGATCCGAGCTAACACGCCAAGGCTGGGGATCACAGAGGTCATCGAGAAACTCGGTGTACGCAACACCAGAAGCCCCGAGGTTAAGTTCGAGTACGCCTGGCGGCTGCCCGCTGGCGGCTCCGCCGTCGCCCTCTGGTCCGAAGACATCCGCGTACACCCGAGAACCGGCCACTGGTTCTACGTCGAAAGCTTGAACATCCGCCACCGCCGCGGTGGCGGTCTGAGGAATGACGATCAGGTCGCCCGGACCAAAACCCGGGTCGCTGTCTTGCGTGAGGCCTTCGACAAGCGCACGAAGTTCATCAGCCTGCTCCAGATCAACCGGGTTCCGATCGATCTGCTCGAACAGAGCGCAGCGGCGCAGGTCGGCGTCCGCGTGAAGGACGAGTACCAGTGGCGCGTGGCCCTCTGGGACGAAGAGGGGCAGCGAGCCGTCCTTGTTCGTGGCGAGGGTTGGAATCCCACCCTGGAAGAAATCGACGGCTCCGCGGAACCGGATGCACGCCTTGAAGAGTCCACGGCACCGGATCCCTCGGATCAGATTCGCCTGCGATTCCCCGACCAACAGCACCGCGATCAGGTGGAGGCAATCTCCATGGCCGTCGCGACCAAGTACTACAGGGCCCGAGGCTTCACCGTGGAAGATGTGAGTCCGGAGAACCTGGGCTACGACTTGGTCGTCCGCGGTGCGTCAGGCGGTGCAGTGACGTACGTCGAGGTCAAGGGCACCTCCATGTACACGCAGGCGTTCTTCTTGACGCGGAACGAATTGAAGGCGGCCACCTCCCTGTCGGCGTGGCACCTAGCGCTCGTCACCTCCGCATTGACAGTGCCTGAGATGGAAGTGCTGACGGCTAAAGAGGCGCTCGACCGGTTCGGAATGGATCCCCTGGTTTGGCACTGCACGCCGAAGCTCGCCGGCGCTCTCTCCGAAGAGGACCGCGGTCCGGACTAAGCTCCAAGTTCGATTGCACGAACTCCAAGAATGGCGTGGAGTAAGCGCCAATTCTTTCCCCCTCTGCTCAGCCTCCCTCCATCCGGCGGACGGCCGCAATCGGCCAGAAGCAGCCCTCGCCCGCGGCGAGGATCGCGACGACGGCGGATTCGTATCGGGCTAGCTCGGGGATTGGCATCCATCATGAGACGCGAATTCACCTGCTGAAGGGTCCCGCGCCCGTCAAAGCACCAGTGCATTCCGCCGGCTGTTTGGCGTGCCGCCGATGCAGTATTTACGCGCCGCGATCCCTGTTCGCGAGCGCGTTGGGCCCGAAACGTTCTACTTCGGTAGCACGATGCTGTCGATCACGTGGATCACGCCGTTGTCCGCCACGATGTCGGTCTTGATGACGTTGGCATCGTCGACCTTCACGCCACCGGAGGTGCTGACGGTCAGTGGCCTGCCCTGCACGGTCTTGACCGGGCCGGCCTTGACGTCCTTGGCCAGCACCTTGCCGGGAACGACGTGGTAGGTCAGCACCTGGGTGAGCTTGTCCTTGTCCGCCAGCAGCGCCTCCAGCTGATCCTTCGGCACCTTGGCGAACGCCGCGTCAGTCGGCGCGAAGACGGTGAACGGGCCGGGGCCTTTGAGGGTGTCGACTAGGCCGGCCTTTTGCAGCGCTGCGGCCAGCGTCTTGAAATCCCCCGCGGACACGGCCGTGTCGACAATGTCCTTGGCCTGGACGCTTGCAGCCGCCAGGGCCATGGCGGCGGTGATCAATATGGCTCTCTTCATGGTGAACTCCTTCGAAGTGGAGGGGTGGAGGAAATCAGGGGCGGGGCAGCAGCACGCGGTCGATCGCGTGGATCACGCCATTGCTCGACGGCACGTCGGTCTGCACGATGCGGGCGGTCCGGCCGCGCTGGTCAGTGATGACCAGGTTGGAGTCGATGGTGAACGTCTGCCCTTGCACGGTGGTGATGGGCGAGCCCACTGGCACTCCGGCGCGAAGCACCCGCCCGGCGACGACGTGGTAGGTGAGCACCTGCGTGAGCAAGGCTTTGTCCGCCAGCAGCTGGTCCTTGGTGAGCCCCGTTTCGCCCAGCAGGGCGCCGAATGCGTCGTTCGTTGGCGCGAAGACCGTGAAAGGCCCGGCCCCCGAAAGCGTGCCTGCAAGGTCCGTCGCGGTCACGGCTTCGACCAGGATCGAGAAGCGTGCGTCGGCTTGCGCCGTCTCGACGAGATTACGGTTCTCACCGTCGCTGCCGCCGCAGCCAGCAACAAGAGCGACCGAGGCAATGGCGCTCAAGCGCCGGAACCAGTCAAGCATGGCGAGAGTTCCTTCCAGCGAATTTGTCTAGGACAGGCATGAGATGTCCGCGAGAATAGGTGCGGCCCCGAAGGCCGTCAACCATTTGTCCTGGACAAACATGAAAGAATCCGTTTCGGGTCTGACCATCACGGCCGTCGAACGGGAAGTCGGACTATCGAAAGACGTGCTGCGCGTCTGGGAGCGGCGCTACGGTTTTCCGTCCCCGATGCGTGACGCGCACGGTGAGCGGCTCTACCCACCCGAGCAGGTCCGACGCCTCCGCCTGATCAAGCGCCTGCTGGACCAGGGTCTGCGGCCCGGCCGCCTGCTCGGCGGGACGGCCGAAGAGCTGGAAGCGCTCGCCTCCGGCGCCATGCAAGCTAATCCGTCGCCCTTGCGCGAAGGTCCGGACGACGCGGGAGAGTTGCTGGGCTGCCTGCGCGCGCACGACGCGGCAGGGTTGTACCGGGCCTTGCAGCAGCGGCTGGCACAAATCGGCCTGGCTTCTTTTGTCCAGGACGCAATTGCTCCCCTGGCTACGCGCGTGGGGGAGGAATGGGCTCGTGGCGACATGGAGGTTTTCGAGGAGCACCTGTTCACCGAGGTGGCCACCCGCCTACTGCGGCAGGGCATCGCGGCCGTGCCGCCCGGGCAGGGGCCCGTCGTGCTGCTCACCACGGTGCCCGAGGAGGCGCACAGCCTGGGCTTGCTGATGGGGGAGGCCATGCTGTCGCTGCGCGGCGCGCACTGCATCAACCTCGGCACGCAGGTGCCCTTGATGGACATCGCGCGCGCAGCGGGCGCCTATGGTGCGGACGTCGTGGCGCTGTCCTTTTCGTCCGGGTTCACGACGCGTCGCATCCCGGAACTGCTGCATCGATTACGAGGCTCGTTGCCAAGGCCGGTCCGGCTGTGGGCGGCCGGGGCGGCCGTGTGCCGCCTCCGCGCGATCGAAGGCGTGGACTTGCTGGGCTCGATGGATGAAGCGCTGTCGGCCCTGGACGCCTGTGTGCCCGCCGCGGAACAGCGGCCTATGCAGGCCCAAGAGCGCGCAAGACCGACCCGCTGATTCATCAGCGTCGCGAGGACCGCTTCTGGCCGGAAGCAGACTTTGGTCGCGTACGTCGCCCAGTCGGGCGAGACCAACTAGCGGCGGTAGCCGGTGTTCGATCGGGATTGGGCCACGGCACAGGATCAGTACCGCTCCCAAAACGAGGAGCCAAACCCAGACAGAATGAATGCTGCGATCGTTCCCGCATCATCGCGGCACGGCGCCAGCGGGCAGTTTGCTGTGCACGGCTGCCGCGCCCTCCGGGTGCAGGCAGCAATACAGCTGCATCCCTTAATGTCATCAGCGAGATGACTTCAGCCGCAATGATGAGGTCGGAGCGATTGGGTTCGGATTAACATCGGTGTGATCTGGCATTGCCATGGGCATCTGATCGCTGACGTTTGGACAGCAAAGTTCAGATCGCCAGATGGACAACAGATCTAGCAATGGCGCGAGGGTAGCGCCCGACCGGGCGGTCAGGAGCTTCGAAGAACACCTGCTGTTCGCGCAAACCCCACTGCACACCGGCGCGGTGCGGTCGGCGGTGCTCTCGTTGCGACGACAGCTTGCGCGGTCTGCTAGGGGCGTTCGAGGGATGCGTCCGCCGGCAATTTGCCGGGGACTGCGCGGGGCAAGAGAGGAGACGCGATGAACAGACGGCACGTGCTAGGGGCAGCCATCTATGCAAGCGGGCAAGCTGCATGGGCGAATGATTTACTCGGAACGCTCAAGGGCCAGCTGGAGGCTGCACAGAACGCCGGTCGGCAGAGCGCTCCAGTCGTGCCGCAATTCCCTTCGCGCTTCGATGGCGGTGTGGTCTCCCCAGACGCCTACTTCCAGGTATTCAGCAAGAACTTCAACATCCGTGGCTCGCGTGCCATCCAGAGCCCTATCCGCGGGCTCGGATTGATCCGGACACCGCCCGGCTTCGAGCCGGTGTTCTTGAACTCGATGGCCACGTTCTTCGGCGCCAGGAAGTGGTTCAGCTGGCCTGCCAATCAGCCGTCTGGGACCGAGTTGCCCGCTGCCGAACAAGACCGTGTGCGCCAAGATGTCCTATCCCGCCTGAGTTGGGACATGCTCGTGGGACCGGTGTGGGGTGCTGGCGCACCGCGCAAGGCGTTGGTCTGGTCGGCACCTGACTGCCCCTTCTGCCAACAGATGGAGCTCGAACTGGCTTCGGGGGCTGACAAGAAGCTGCAGTACGAGCTCTACTACCTGCCAACCATGCTTGCGAAAAGCAGCATGGTGGCCAACCAGATCTGGTGCAGCTCCAACAAGCCGGCCAGCTGGCTGCAAGCGATGGCGCGGAAGTCCATCGGTTCGTCAGCTTCGTGCGACCAGGACTACTACAGCGTCGCGGTTTCCGATGCGCTTTCGGTTGGCCATTCGCCTGCACCCGGGCAGATCGTCAAGCCGACGCCGACCCTGATTCTCGATTCCGGCGAGCGCGGAAATTGGGCGGCAATGAAATCCCGAGTCGCGCCGGCATGACCAACTGCTCTGCGACCGGCTTTTCGCAAGCGTGAGCGCAGCCGAAGGGGGGATCGCGCATTCAAAGCGCCCCGATCTCTCCCATTCCAGAGCACCCTCTCCCGGAACTGCAAGACAAGCCGGCTGTGACAGCCGTGGCATCAAGGCCATCTGGGCCACGTCGCGCGCCCTCGATCTCTCAAAAACAACCACGCAAAGGCAACTTGTGACTCACTCCATCTTCGGGGCCATTGGCGGCCTGTTCATCGCCACCGCGTCCTTCGCGGTGCACGCGGAGCCGACAAAGCCGGATCAGTTCGACGTCGTAGGAGTGCGCTTCGGCATGACTGTCGACGAAGCGAAGGCGGCGTTGAAGGCCCACGATGCGCGAATCGTGATCACCGACGAGGCGACCTTCAAGGAGCAGCCAGGCCTGCGCGGCGGCGGCATCGCTGCGGTCAAGGGCTGCATCGCGGATCAGAAGAATCCCTGTCGCGAACAGATCACGGTGCACTTCGGCCAGTCCACGAAGCAGGCTTACTCGATCGTTCGCTTCGTGCTGAACAACGAGGACTCCGCTCAGCAAGCCGTGGTGGACGGTCTCAAGAAGAAGTACGGCGCCCCCTTCATCGGCGCAAAGGACATCCGGAATGACGGCGGCAACCTGTGGGGCGGCTTGGTCTACTCGCCGAAGGGAGAGCGGCTGCCGACTGCGAACTGTCCGCCGGGAGATGCCCTGACTCCGCCGCGCCACTCGAACGCCAGTTGCGGCTTGTCGATCTGGGTTACGGCGGAGGGATCCGGCATGCAAAAGGGACGCAGCGGAAAATTCCTGATTGGCGCGGCCGATCACACGATCCTGATGAAGGAGATCCAGGCGCAACAGGCGGCCGCGCCGCAGCCCCCGCCGAAGAAGCCGGACGCGCCAGTCAAGCTGTAGCGTCTCTCCGGCCGAGAGGTTGCTGATGTCCGAGACTGAAATCGATCCTTTCAAGGGCACGCGGGCCTGGATCAAGGATTACCTGATCCCGGCCAACGCGCTTATGGGGCTTGGTGTTTCACTGATGGCGGCGCTCGATCTCGTCGCGCCGGCTGCAAGACCGTACACGGCGGCACTCACGGTGGCCGGGGCAGTCGCTGCCGGCGGCCTATTGGTGGCGGCAGCATTGACGACCATTTTCAAGAACTTCGATCGGAGCCCGACCGAAGAGTCAACTGGGAAGCGTGAGAAGGTCACGGCTGCGCTGCGGCGATACAAGCTGGTGCTTTGGGGGATGTTTTTCCTCACCATCGCTGGCTGCGGAAGCCTATCGCTTGCGCATGGACGCACGGGCTTCATCGCATCCAAGGCGCCCTCGATCGCTGCGATCCAGAGTTCCCTCCTGAACCTGCAAGACAAGCTTGATTCGACTGCCGTGGACGTGAAGGCCACCCGGGCCAACACGCAGCTGCTGCTAGAAGACTCGAGGCGCAACGCTCAGTCTACCGCGCAGGTCAAGGAGGGCGTCTCCACACTCACCAGACAGGTCGAAGAATCGCGGCAGACGTCGGCGCAAACGAGTCGCGACACGGCAAAGATCCTGTCCAAGCTGGAGGAACCACAGCAAGCGGCCGCCGACGCCTGCCGTGATTTGAACTGCGCGATCGCCATGGGGGCGAGGCGCTCAGTGATTGAGAAGATGCTCGCCGACGGGGATCGGCTGCCATCCGCCCTCGGACCAGCACTGCGAATCCTGATTCGGGAACGGAACCCGAACCGGTTCGACATCATCGACCTGTATGTTGCGACCAGGACGCTTGACACCGTCGACGCCAAGGCAGCGCGTGTGCTGTGGTCCGGCGGACTGGAGGACGGCGCGGTCCGGGCAGGCGCCCCCGATGTCGTCGGCAAACCGAACTGCATGATGGCCACGCTCCGTCCGCTGGAGCTTGCGAAGTTGATGCGCGATTCGGAGCTGGAGGCTTGGCTCCTCAAGCGGGGCGCCGACCCGAGTCTACCCAACCAGTGGTGCCCAGACCTAAAGAACTCGCCCACGTTCGAGGCCGGCTCGTTGGCCGTCGCGCGGTGAAGTGCCGCTGGCATGGCCGCAACAGTCGGTCCCCGGTTGATCGTCCAACGTCCGGCGCTGAACCCAGACCTGTCATGTGCGCTCACGACTGGTGTTTCACAGATGGCGAGCGAGGGCTACCTTGAATTGCTCTGGATGTGGCGGAACCGGCTGGTTTCATGGACATGCGCACGAGCCCTGCGCCGGTTGCGGGGGCAGCGGCGCGGTCGAGGCGAGCCGGCAGTCGTTCGGCCAGGACGCGCCGGCGTACAGCGGGCAAGTGCAGTGCGCGCTTTGCGGTGGACAGGGCACGCAGTACGTGCCGGTGAGCCGCAGGTGCGAGCAGTGCCAGGGGACCGGCGGCATCACTGCGCAGGGCGACACGGATGCGCACCAGCACTGGGCGCCCGCGATACCTGCCACACCCCCGATGCCGCACGTTCAGCCCAAGGCGAAACCCATGAGCCAGCGCCTTACGGAAGCTAGGGAGGCACTGAGGAGCGCTCAGGTCGAGCAGTTGCGGCGAGACGTGCGCTGCGAGCAGGAATACGGTCTACGACTCATCGAATACAGCGCCGAACTCGGTCGGCAGCTTCGGTTCCAGGCGGCGGGCAAGGCGGCGTACACCAAGGCGATGAACGCTTTCGTGGGCGAACTCGCGAAGCACGCGCCACCGTCTCACCCGTTTCTGGATCCCGAGCACCGCAAGTTGATGGTCCAGTCGTACTGGGAGGAGGCCTTGCGCGAAGGAGGCATTGCGCTACCACCACTGCCGCTGAAGTAAAGGCGAGCGAAATAAGCCACGTGATTCCGGCGCAGGAGAGGCCAGGTCGGAAGCACGCGGGTCGATGCGCGCAGCACCGACGTCAGCAGCACGAGCGTGAACAACGTAAACGTGCAGGGAAACGCGTACGTGGATTGCAGGGGTCGCTGCGGCGGCTGGGACCATCCTGTCGCTGAACAGGCTGGCCGGCATGAACGTGTTCGCGGAGGTGATGGGCGCGAAGAGTTTTTCCGCCGCCGCCGACAAGCTCGGCATCTCAAAATCGCTCGCAAGCCGGGAGGTCAGCGCGCTGGAGCGCTCGCTGGCGGTGAAGCTGCTGAACCGTTCGACGCGCAAGCTCAGCCTGACCGAAGCCGGCAGCATCGTGTACGAGCACTGCGTGAACATCCTGCACGAAGCGGAACTTGCCGAGCGGCGCGTGACGCAGGCCCAGTCCGAGCCGGCCGGAATCGTGAAGATTACCGCGATCCCGGCGTTCGCCGTGCGGCACGTGTTGCCGGCAATCGTCGAATTCCAGAAGCAGTATCCGAAGATCCAGGTCAAGCTCTCCTGCAGCAATCGCGCGGTGGACTTGGGCGCCGAGGGCTTCGACCTCGGCATCCGGTCGTCGCCCCCGGCGCCGAACCTGGTCGCACGAAAGCTCGCGGTCAGCCGGCTCGTCCTGGTCGCCTCGCCTGCATATCTGGCGAAGCGCGGCACGCCGCGCCGGATCGAGGACCTGGAAAAGCACGACTGTATGTTCTTCCCGATGCTCGCGCCCAAAGGGAAGTGGTGTCGCACTTCCTCTTCCTGACGCGGCGGCTGTGCGGGGCGATGGTTTTGCAGGCGGGACGGGCGCGATTTGAATCGCCCAATACCAGTGAGCGAGCGATTGCAGCGCAGCTGACTGCAGGAGGGTTGCCAGCAATGTTGACGGGAGGTGTGGGGACTACGCTGAAGGACGACCACAACACCTGGACGTTGTGGGGCGATCGAGGCGCAATTCGGTTGCGCGACTGGTCGATAGCAGAGCGGTTGGTCGATGGGGCGTGGGTGCCTGATCAAGCGGCGATGCCGAATGAACGGATGCGCTCGCTCGTGCTGCGATGGCAACTTGAGGGAGTAGAGCGGATGACGCATGGGGACACGCATCACCTGGCCACTGTGCAGGAAGCGTTGGACGTGCAGACCGTTGTCGAAGCGATATTGAAGGGATAGGCGGGCGGGTTGACGCATGCGCGAAAGCATCGCAGCGGGAGCCCCTCGGTACGCCATGGCTGCTTTGGGTGGCGGATTCAACCGGTCGACGCAACGCATTCGTCGAACATCTCAGCCGGCGTCCTGAAGCCCAGAGTCTTCCTCGGACGCTCATTCAATTTTCGTGCGATCGCATCCAAGCTGGTCTGCGAGTAGCCTGAGATGTCCAGGCCCTTGGGCAGGTACTGCCTGAGCAGCCCATTGGTGTTCCCATTCGAGCCGCGCTGCCATGGGCTCTCGGGCGTGGCGCACAAGTGCATCGACTACAGTCTGCGTGTCCTTGCCACCCACCTTCACCAGCATCACGTATCGTGTCTGCCTCTCCACAAGGGTCGCGATCTGGCTGTTGCCACTGCCGAAGAACAGATCGCCTTCCCAATGTCCTGGCACTGCTCGATCTTCGACCGCAGCAGGACGCTCGCTGATCGAGATCGCGTCAGAGATCTTGCCGTGCACCGCGGCCTTCTGCGTATGGTGGCGTGGGCGGCGCATTCCACGCGTTCGCCTCAGATGCTCGAGCAGTTCCTTCTTCAGAGCACCTCGCGCCTGGATGAAGAGGCTTCGGTAAATGGCTTCGTGTGACACCTGCAGGCTCTCGTCGCCTGGATAAGTATGCTTTAGCCAGCCCGCGATCTGCTCGGGCGACCACTGGCGCTGGAGTTTGTGCGTCACCAGGCGGGCCAACTTGGCGCTCTGAGCCAGCTTGCACTGTTTGGGCCGATGTGCCCCCTGCCAAGCCGCTTGGTCGGCCTGAGCAGCTCGATAGCAAGAGGCGCCACCGTTTCGGGCGATTTCCCGGCTGATGGTGGAGGGAGCGCGCGCGAGCCGGACGGCGACAGCGCGTATGGACTCGCCGGCCACCAAGGCGCGGGAAATTTCCTCTCGCTCGGCCAGGGTCAAAGCCAACTTGGAACGGCGGCGCTCAGGAGGGCGGATGCCACCCGATTCCGCCAGGATCTGCCAGATCGAGGTATGAGGGCGGTCGAAAAGGCGAGCGATCTGGTGAAGGGTCTTCCCCTTTTTCCATCGCTCCCACATCAGCGCCTTCTGCGTTTCCGTGTACTTGGTTCTTGATCTTCTCCGCAATCCACACTCCCCTTCTGCTTGCGCTGGCTAGTGTGTTGCGTCGATCAGTTGAATCCGCCACCCGAAGCTGCCGTCTCGCAGAATGGCTCGCGCGCTGTGCAGCGGTACCCCCCACACCAGCGATGTCTGCTGCAACTTGTCAGGCAATGGTGCCCACTAAACGACGCCAGCTACAGCGAGATGAGCCCCGCCTCCTTCCTGAAGGCTGCGGCGATTTCAGCGGCGCAGCACTGATGCATACCGGTGGGCTCGCTCTGCGCGGTTGTTGGACGGCTTGGCGGAGCGCATGCGAAGTACGCGCAGGAGCCGAGATTACGATGGGGGAAACGAAGGGCTTACGGTGGGTGGTTTGATTTGCTCCGCCGCGGCGGCCCGCTCAGCCTCTTGTGCGGCTCTCCGCGCCGCAGTTGCTGCAGCGTCCGTGGTTTTTGTGACGAGGTCCATCCGGCACCTCGGCTGGCCCCCCGTCAGTTCATCTGGTGCATCGGCGCGGTCGGCACCACCAGCTGCCCGGCCTGGGATCGCACGGCGGCGATGCGCGTCCAGACTTCCGGCCGCCCGCACTCCCATGCGCCATCGAGCAGGCGGCGGAAGGCGGGATCGGTCCAGGCCTGCCAGACGATGCGGTCCGCGAGGTCCGTACCGGCCCGCTCGATCAGGTCCTCCAGCGGCCCCGCAGCCAGCACCCCCAGCACGTCCGGATCGGCAGTGACGCACAGCACCGCCAGGATGGCGCGCCAGCAATCCTCGAGGCGGCCCGCCTCCGAGAACAGCATGAAGCGTTCGACCGCCCACCACAGGGGATGGGAGTCGAAGGTCAGCAGGTCGGGGTCCTGCTGGGCCAGGCAGTAGGCGCGCGCCCAGTCGACGATCTCGGCGGGCTCCAGTTCCACGACAGCGGCTGCATCTTCCGCGGTGCGGTCGCAGCAGCTCGGGACGGCGGCGGGCGCAATTGGCGCGGAAATCGGTGGTGCCAGGCACGCGACGTGGCTGGCGTGGGCCAGCACGAAACGGCGGCGGGTAGTTGAGTGGGTTCGCACGCGACGTCTCCTATGAATGTGCGAGTTGCACATTCCATACCAGGCGTGGCAACCGCACCTCAGCAGGCTGAATGCCGCCTTGCCACTGGTCTTGCGTGCGTCGTGCGCTCATTGCGCTGCC
>NZ_WSEL01000002.1:0-42703 GCF_009758015.1 Ramlibacter pinisoli | reverse complement strand
GATGGACTAGCTCAGCGCTGGTGGCGCGGAACGCCAGGCGGGCGACCGTCTCAGCCGCCTGTGCGGAATCAGACCCGACAGGGACCCGACGCCCTGCGTCGAGAATTCCAACGGAGCCGAAACGCGCACCGACACGTCAATGAATTGGCGGTGAAGAGGAGCACGGCGCCCTATGACCAGGGTTCTACCCGCAGGCATGGCGTGGGACCGCAGGCGGCTTCGCCGAGCCGTCAGCGCCGCCCAAACGCTTCCTGTGAGCTTGCTGGCCAGGCACCGAGGAGCGGCTTGCGAGGGGGCTTAGGCCGTGCGGGGGCACTGCGTGAGCAGACGCCAAAACCGAGTCCGCGGAAGGTCAGTGGTAGCCGCTCTCGTGTTGCGATCGGATCGCATTCAAGACGATGAACTCGTCGTAACCCGTCTCATGCTCGAGCAGGTCACCGGCGTCTAGGACGAGATGGATGTCAGTGCTAGTCTTGCCCAGGCTGGTGTCCGGCGGGCGGTCCACGATCTCAAATCCAGCTCGGAGAAACGCGTGCCTGTGTACTTGGTACGAATTGGGGTTGAGGTAGCACCGCCGGACCAGAAGGCGACGACGCTGCCCCTCATTACGTGGATAGGGCAGTTGGAACGAGTCTGTGAGCTGAGGCATCGCGGCGAACGCCATCGACCAGCTCTCCGCCCCAGATCGTGTCGCCCAAATGCAGCATTCCACGGCATTCTTGGAGTTCGTGCAAACTGAGGTGAGAGCCCTCTTCTGGCACCCTCAAACCAGTACCCCTATACGCAACTGGCGGCCAGTGCCCCGGGAGTGCCACGTCCAGTCCAAACGCATTAGGCCTTTGGCATGGGCCGATGGATCCGCCGACATCTCCACGATGCGGTGCTCCACGATTCCCGTAGGTGATCGAAGGCGCATGAGCGCCGTCGAGATGATCTGATCCTCCATCGCTCGAACACGGTTCTTCCACTGATCGCGCGGGTAGTCAACGCCGAGCGAAGGTTTCCACGCCGCAAGCTCGCGCGACGACAGAGGGAGCTCATAAGCCGCGATCTTGCGCAAATCGCAGAGGACAAGCGGCATCCCTTCTCGGAATGCGCCTTCCCACAAGTGCGTGCGCACCGCCTCGCAACCCGGGTTGAACACAAGGTGAAAGAAGATCCTGCCCGTCGCGACAGAGATGACGCTCACCGGCGCGTGGTCGTCAGGGAAGAAGAGCTCGGTTTGCCTGATCTCATCATCCCGCGTGAATTCCGGAGTGACGACGACAGCGCAGGTCTCTCGGAGTTGGCCGGCTCCATGGCCGATGGTGCCGTCGTGCGAGCGGGAAACGAAGTGCATGAGTGCCTCAGTGATGAAAGATGTTCAGACATAGCGCCAGGAGCCACGGAAATTTGCTGCCTGCTTCCCGTGTGGTATGAGCAGGCGCAGACGGCCACCAGCTCGGCGGCGGTCACACGACATTCACGCGCGAGGGGTGAGCGTCGCGGTTCGGTCGACGCTCGAGGGGCGCTCGCCTTGCCAGTCGGTTGAGCCTGCCGGAGTTCAAGCTAGCTTTGTTCGACCTGCACGAGATCCAGAATGCGCACGAGCGTTCCGCGTTTACCGCCTTCGCCAAGGAGGGGAACGCCTCTGCGAGCGAGTTCGTCTGCGATCCCTCGCGAGGAGGAGTCCATTCGGGAGGCAAGGCAGGACAGAGGGGTGAACTCCAGAAGGAAGCGCACGAAGTCCTGAAGGTCGATGACGTGGGGACGCCCCTGAAGGCTCGGCGCGCGCACCGCAGAAAGAAGACCCGAATCGACCCAGGTCTTGACCGCGTCGTAGTGCACTCCAGCGAGTTCGCTGATCTGCTGCACGTTGAGTTGCAGCTTGACGGAGAAGCTCGCAATGTGCTTGTGTACTTCGGTCTTGTCGAAGAGCATTCCGCCGACTTGGCCCGACGCATCTCTGCCCGCCACCGGGAGGGAGCCATTGCCGATCTCACGCAGAAGATCGACAAGGCGTTGCCGGTCTGTCGTACGCCGCAGGTTCAAAGCACGAAGCGCGATGACCTCTGACGATGGGGCACTCACCTCTTGAGGCGCGCTCGTGAGCAGCCGATTTGCAAGAGCCTCAAGCGCCGACCGGTTCACCCGGCCCTGAGTAACCGGGGGCAGTGTCGCTGGGTCGCTGATCTCGACCAGGCCTGCCTCCTTGAAATAGCCGAAGACGGACTGCGGTACGCCGAGGAAGGCGGCGGCCTCCGACTCGTCACAGTAAGCAGCACGAATCCCGCGAAGTCGGTCAATCTCGGTTCGCGCGAGAAAGCGCTGCCGATTCGGGGCGCTATTGCCTTCCGGCGAGCGGGCCTCAATCCTCCCGTCCTCGATCCCGGATCCGAGGCGTTCGGCGCGCACGCCCAGTTCACGGGCAGCTTCGGCCAACGACAGCCATTCCTTCTCCACCGTTGCCAGTGCCTGCAGATGACGCGTGCGGGCATCGATGGGTCCCTCGTGTACCTGAACGATGCAATTCGCGGCCGCGACTCTGAACGGGTTGTACGCCGGGTCCGGGAAGCGGCGGAACAGAAACCTGTACCAGGTGCCGAGTCGCGGCGAGTCGCTACTTGACTGCCCGGGCCCCGGGGCCTGCATGAGGGCGGTGAGAGTCCTCGAAAAGGACTCCGGCCACTGCTGCGTGATGTTCGCAAGCGCGCCTAGACGCTCCCGCGCGGCTGCCACAGACTTTGGAGCAGCAGTCTTCCCGGCTTTCGCGGGGCGTGCAGTCACGTCTTCAAACCCAAAGTGATTCAGCAGTCCCAGCAGGAACAGGTCGAAATCAGGAGGAACGCCTGAGGAGAGGTCCAGAGGCAGCGTAAGCTGCGCCGGCACGAGGCCGTCCAGAAGGTGAGCGACTTCAACCTCCAACGGCGACGCCGGCGAGGCTGGAAGCCGCCGCAGGTCGAACCCGCAATCGCAGATGTGCGCCAAAGGCCGATCCTGACGCAGTCTTGTGTCGCAGGAGGGGCAGTGCTCAATCAGCTTCACTGAATGGACGGGGCAGGCCGTGGCGAGCTGGTGCGACCAGAGCCGCCGAGAGTACTGAGCCGCCTTGAGGCAGTCGGGGCAGACCGCATCGCAGTTGGCACGAGTCAGGGACCGGCGCAGAGCCGGGACTGCAGGCGCATCGCTGGGTGCCAGCGGTTCAAGCAGCGATTGCGGTACACCGAGTGCGTCAGCCAGTTGGCGCAAGCTGAGAGCATCCGAGCGAATCGCATGCGAGATCTCTAGCTCCTGCAGAAGTGCACGGCGAGAAGCGATGTGGTTCTCGTGCGCAAACCGCCTCACGAAGTTGACGAGAGTCTCACCAGGGATGGGTTCGGGCCTCTTGACCCACATAGGAGTACCAGCCATTACGTTCTCCGGCCCCTGTCCTGGTCCTGCATTGGCTCGTTGATCTTCTGCAGCAGTTGCCGATGTGCCGCGTTTAGCATCTCGTCGGTGATCTCTTCAAGTTCAAAGGGATTCCCGATCTGTCGTTCAGGAAGGCACTTGTCATAAGCGCGCGCGAATACCTTTTCAGTCAGGGTTCCACCCTTCCCTGTAACGATCACAGCGCGCTCGAACAGGCGCGCGACAGGCCTGACCAAGCCCCGAGATGCGAGGTAGGCGGCTCGTGAAAGTCGGTCTTCGTTGATGTCGAGCGTCCACCCATGTTCAATCGCCTGCCCCGAAAATGCCGCCACCAGGTCGCGAAAGGCCTTGCGGTCCGCATCGATGTGCCATGCGTACGGCTTCATCTCGATCGGACGCAATGCACGTCCTTCGAGCTGATCGTTGTCGGTGAGTAGCCGCAGTGAATGTGACAGCCCGGCCATGACGACCGAAACCTTGGCGCGATCGAAGATCTGTTTGATCCAGTCCGCCGTCAATCGGTTGGCCTTGGTCTGTGTGGCCCGCGTGGCACGCGCCTCGGCCGCGTGGTTTGTCTCGTCCAGGATGAGCACCTGAATGCCGGAGTCCTGAAGCAATCCGATTGCACTTTCGCGTCTCTCGGCACCCGACCCTTTGACGAGTCGGATGTTGCGAATCTTCTTGATGATGCAGGCGGCCAGTGCGTCCGCGGTACTGCCAGCGGGAAAGCTGACATGCAGAACGAGCGGATGGCCAGTCTCGGTCAATCGATCTTCAAAGGACGCGACGAGGTCCACGATCAACTCAGTCTTTCCCATTCCAGACGGGCCGAGCAGCATCGCAATCATCCGTGGTCCGCCTTGAAGGACCAGGTCGACTTCCTCCAGCAGGGCTTCACGGGCGCCGGCGTAGCGGGCGTGGTCAAACACCCACTCGTCGTAGATTGCCAGCTCGGTCATCGCTGCCCCCGCTTTCGTCCTACTGGGCGAGTGGCTGTTCGCGCCGGCGAGCTAGCCTGGCTAGGTTCATCGACGCCAGGGGTAGCAGCAGCCGGCGTATCACCGAACGATTGGGGCTTGAGTGCGTCCGGCATGGTCTTGGTTGTCTCCGCGTGAGCGCGCTCGAGCATGTCCTTTCTTCGCTGCGCCTTGTTTGCGCCTCGCACGCCCTTGGCTCCAGGTTCGATCTCATTGAAACGCGCCAAGCGATTGGCAAACGTCCTCTCGTTGAGGGCCTCACCATCCCGGATCATCTGTTTGCGAATCTGAGCTGCACCCGGCCGATCCACGGTCAGCCCCCGCAGTTCCTTCGCTGTCGCGGGCGCATCTCCCGAGCCATCCTTCGAGTGCACGAAAATCGTGACTGCGTCGACATCGGAGTAGCTGAACTCGTAGCTGCCGGGCCCGTTGCGACGGTACAGATGAGCCAGCTCATCGGAGTGGTAAGTAAAGCCGTCAAACCTGATGCCGTCGTGATTCATCACTCTGGTCTCTCGCCTAAAACAGACGGCACGTTCGAACTCCTCGCGACTGACAGGGAATGGCTCCATCTGTGACTTCTTCATCTCGATGACCAGGTCGAGCGGCGACATGGCTTTGCCCCACTTGTAGGAGCGCAGCTTGTTCACAAGAAGCACGTACTCGTCGAAGATGAAGCGGAACAAGCGTCCTTCAAGTTCGGTCAAGGTGAGCAATCTCTCCGATCTCGGCACCTCGCGCTTCTTGCCCGTAACGGCCGAGAGAATTGATCCGGGGAGTGTTCGGACGAACTCACGGATGATTCCGAAGAACCGTTCGACGTGGGGCTTCTCCTGCGGCGTAAAGGGCTTGCACCGGGCGCTATCACCCAGCAGCACGCGCACCACCGCAGTCGCAATTTCCCCGATGAACTCACTTCCGTTGTCGACGCTCGCCTTGATGGGCTTGCCAAACAGTTCGACGCGCTTCTTGATGCCATGCCTCTCGTCCAAGTCGGGCTTGGGAAAGTACATGAACCGAAGGCAGTCCATGAACGGCAGTACAGACGGCTTCTGGATGGTGAGGGCGAGGCCAGCTGGGTAGCCGGAGGCCACTTCGATGGCGGCATACAGAACCGGCCTGCCGACGTTCTCGCCCTCCTCGTTTCTTACGAAAATGTCCAGCCAGCTCGCATCGATTTCTACGAGTTCCCAGAGCAGGTCAGCACTGTGCACATGCACCGCCACACGTGTGAGCGCCCTGCGCGTACGCGAATCGAGCCTGGCGCCCATCTTGTCGATCCAGTCCACGCGATTCAGAAATGCGGCGAACTGCCTGATGCTCCAACGGCGGCGTGGCTGCGGCGGCCGGTGCTCGCTGCCCTCGCACTTCTTCGCATACAGGGCCTCGACAAAACCCCAGGCCGTCTTGAGTGTGAACAGATCGCTGGAAAGCAGCGCTTTGTCCGCCACTTCTTTCATCGCCTCCAGGAGCAGAACGTCTGGGCCCTGGCGCCTGTTTCCGCACCGATGCCAGCCAGGCGACAGCATGGACTGATGACTCGCGGCGGCGCGCCGCCAATAACGGAGAGTGCGCTCGCAGGGGACTTCCCACCCCTTCTCTTTGCACAGCGCCTCGATATCGGCCCGGGCAGCTCTGAAACTTTGGTCACGCTCAAGCACCAGCGCTTCGCAGTTCAGAATTGCCTCGCGCTTTTGCCGCTCCGTGCGTGCGGTGTCGCTCTCATCTGAGACCCATGCGGCCTCGACGACATGCTCACGTCCGCTTCGGTCCTTCGCAATGCGCTTTATCTCGCCGTCTGTGAGCTCCTGCCGGAACCAATCGATGGACTTGACGGCTAGATCACCGTCGTCCGCCTCGATTTCGAGTATTTTGTGTTCCAGACGGAGTGCAGAGATTCGCCACCCTTTGGCTCGCCATTCGAACCGGTTGCCAATCTGAGGTGTGTCGTGCATCAGAGCCCCAGCTGGAGAATGCGGAGATGGGTGAGGTCACCGTGTGCCGGCCTGAGCTCGGTGTGCGGACCCAGGACGCCAGCCCTCAAGTCACAGGCTACGACGCCGGCCGCGATCCCCATCTGAATGACGGGATCAGCAAACCTGTCCCGGAGCGTCGCCACCTTCATCGGGGCTTGCCAGCATTCGACATCGCGAATGAGAGGCTTGAGCGCGTCAGCGCCGGTCCGACGCAGCGCGTGAGTTGCGTCCCTGATGCAGACCATGTTGAAGTTGAAACCCGGATACCGGACCTCTTTGTCGGTAACGCACATGAAGCGGTAACCTAGCGCCGACAGTGCGGCTCGCCATTGCTCAACCTTTCCGGGAATGCGATCGAGTTCTTCATCGGTCTTGCACTCGATGACAAGCTCGGTTCCAAGTGCGCCGCTGACGGAAAAGTCAGGCGTGTAGACGTAGACGTCGTCGGGGTCCTCCCGGTCCTCTCGTGGCGGGACGGGGGGGTAGGCAGCCAAGGCTGCTTTTTTGGTTGGGAATACCCTCAGAAGATCCAACCTGATCGTGAGCGGCTGGGGTTTGATCACCTTCACGCTCGGATCGATGTCCAGGGCCCGGGCGGTAGACGCTTCAAGCGGGCTCTCCACGCGTAGTTCATGCCCCATGGTGATGCTGGCCACCATCTCTGTGCGACGCTGATCGCCTCGCAGTCCCAAGGGGCGCGCCATCTCGCGCGCATACTGGTCAAGACGCATTCAAGTCTCCTGGAGCAGCCGCTTTTGTCGGCCGCCCTGTTTCTTCAAGGTGCATTGCATTGGGCGAACTCGGCCCTCCCGCTTTGAATGCGGGATGACTCAAGTTGACGGTGAGCCCCGACGGTCTTGCACTCGATCAAAACCTTGGTTCCGAGGGTGCCGCTGACGGAGAAGTCCGGCGTGTAGACGTAGACATCGTCGGGGTCTTCCCGGTCCTCGCGCGGCGGAACGGCGGGGTAGGCCGCCAAGGCTGCTTTTTTGGTTGGGAATACCTTCAGAAGATCCAACCTGATCGTGAGCGGCTGGGGTTTGATCACCTTCACGCTCGGATCGATGTCCAGGGCCCGGGCGGTAGACGCTTCAAGCGGGCTCTCCACCCGTAGTTCATGCCCCATGGTGATGCTGGCCACCATCTCTGTGCGACGCTGATCGCCTCGCAGTCCCAAGGGGCGCGCCATCTCGCGCGCGTACTGGTCAAGACGCATTCAAGTCTCCGGGAGCAGCCGTTCGTTGGCTGCCTGTCTCTTCAAGGTGCTTTGCATAAGGCGAACTCAGTCCTCCCGCTGTGCGTGCGGGATGTCTGAAATTGACGGTGAGCCCCGACGAAGGGCGCATCTGCACCTCTCCGCCGTGGCAATGACGCTGGCTAGAAGCTCACGGCGAAGCCTCTGACGCGACGCACGGACGAAGTGCGCCAGCAGAGGTTGCAAGGGAAGTTCCGCAACAGGAGAGGGGGAAGATGCTCACGTTTTCGCACCGCGGGCGAGCAATGGTTCGCTCGCGGTGCGAAACGCGATGGGTCCTCGGGGACGGGTGTTCTGACAGGCGCACGTTGATGCCGGGTGGCGGGATTGGAACGGATCGTTTGCGTCTCTCAACGCCTCAGATGAGGTCGGGGCATCGCCGCAAGTGAATGCGCGGGCGGATGCTGTTCGCATGAGGCCGAGAGAGGACGGCAAATGATATGGGGCGAGCGCGCGCTCGCCCCATGGCCAAATGGCTAGTCGTTGGTTATCAGCACTAGCCAAATGGCTAGTCCGCCGAGAATGGATTGACAAGGCCTGGTGCTCCGGATAAACCGGCCTCGCCAAGGAGCATGAGCCGCGCCATCAGTAGGCGATGGTCAGGGGCCGCTCGCTCCAACGGAGTAGGTAGGCCGTTGGCCAGAGATCCGCGTTCGAGCCGGCGCAGCGCCGCCTCCACGGTCCACTCGGCCGAAAGAGATTGCTCGACCTCTCTTGCCTCCAGCCAGCCGATGGCGATCATGACCTGCACACGCGGCCACCCGACGTAGGTTGCCAGCGTTTGAACGTGATCAAGCGTGAGGCTCGCGAGCCGCAGTGGCTCCTTTTTTACTTTGTACCAATGGCCGACTGACATGTCCATCTTGCGAGCAATGTCGGCCGGTGAGTCGTTCTTCTCCTGAGCGCGTTGGACGATCGCGTCCCGAAGGTGTTCGGCACGCCTCAGTCGGTCCACGTTGCTTTCTGTGTTGATTCCTCTTGACGGTGGTGGTTTCAAAACGGTTTCCTTGAGCGCAGAAGATCCTCTGCTGACCGTCTAGAAACCCAGCGCGAAGAACGTGCACTACAGAGGTCCCTGATCCGTTCTTGATGCGGCAGTGACTCGCATGTGGTGCGACTGAGAGCGGGAATGTCCAGAAACGCATTCCTCGAGATACGCCGCAAGCTTGCGTCCGTGGGAAAGCTTGCAACTGGAGGGCCGACACCATGAGGAAGATGCGGTGAGCAAGGACAGACCGTCCAGTACTCCCGTGCCAGGCAGTGTGACCAACGCGTCGACACCGCGTTGTGAGGGAACAGGAACTTCACTAACGACAGGCCGGCTCGATGAGTCGCCCACCCTGTGGACAGCCTGGTTGGACTACTACGCGACGGGGGAGGGTCGGATCCTGATGGCATGCATCACGTACGCCAACTGCGGCGATCAGATTCGCGCCAGGTTCGCCGAGAGGTTTGATCCGTGGTACGCAAGAGGTTGTGAAGTGCAGCGGGGTGTTGTGCGAAACGAGCTCACGCGCCTTCTGTGGAGTGGAGAAGCGCTAGACATGATCGAGCGCCTTGCAGCACGCGGCGCCGTGATCGATGTGCATTCCTGGCTCGCGTGGAATTTCTCCTGATGTGTGCCACCGCAGTGTCGTTCTGGTTGAGGAACCTGGAGTGCGGAGTTGGAGAAATGCCTTCTGAACTAGAGGAACTAGAGGAACTAGGTGATGGGTATTGAAGACGAAACACGGGCCTTCGTGCAGCCATACCGCGCACTGTTTGACGGCGAGCCAGATGTGAGCGTGGACCAAGGTTGGTGGCCGGCCGTGGCGAACGCCTTGGATGCTCTGCTCGCCTTGGGCGAGGAGTACCCCAAAGCCAAGCTGCGAGTCTTTCAGGTTAAGCAAAAGCTCGGCGAGCTGCGGATTCAATGCGAGCTTGACTGCGTTCCTCCTGTGATGCGTCTACGGTTGGACGCGATCCTGCATAGCGCTGCAAGCGCGTGCTCCGTCACGTGCGAGCGATGTGGACGGCCAGGAAAACAGATGTGTTCGAGCTTCGGATGGCTCAGGGTGCTGTGTGACGAACACGCTGCATCGCAGCGCGAGCGCGACGCCAGACTGGATTCAGAAGAATGAGTTCGGAGCGGACGATGCCCGACAGCTTCCTTTTTCCAAGCACCGCGCTCGATGCGACCTGGCTAGGCCTCACCTCTCCCCGGCAGGCGTTTACTAGCACCGATGCATCGGGGAAATGGCTGATCTTCCGCCCGTCGGCGATGGTCGACCAAGCGTGGATCCAGGTACTCGCCTTGATCTCGACTGGGGGACTGATCTGCGCCAAGGTAAGCACGCGCCGAGGAATCGTGCTTGGTGGCTATGCAGACCACGTCATTTGCGTCTACACGCGCGATTGGCGGGATACGGAGGACGTGATGAAGGTGAGAGGCGTGCTGCGAGTTGCTGGCTTCGTCGAGGTCCTTCGCTACAAGCGCGATCTCGACACTCGTCTCGGGATCGAACGATTCGTCTATGAGGTTTGAGTTGGTCCGCAGTGGGCCCTCAACACTCGGGTACCTCGCGTCGGCAGTCAACTGATATCGCCCGTTTGGAGTCAGCCATGAGATCCGTGACCTTGAAATCAGTGAACTTGAGTGATGTGAGCGTGGGTGACACCCTCACCCGGATGCTGGGAGGAACCTTTCCCATGCTTCTGAGGGTGACCAGGACGGACGACATGCATGTCTACTGCGCCACCCCTGACGGCAGGGACGAGTGGGTCTTCGAGCGCGCCGGTGGTCTCGAATACGACCCCGAATTGGGCTGGGGCAGTCGATTCGGCATTACGGGAAGTTTTATCTCCGAGGTTTCGAAGGGACTCTAGTGAGGCTGCACACGGACCACCGGCTCGAGCACGGCATTCGGTCCGGCTTTAGATCACGTGGTCTTCCTTGGGCGCCAGCCCCGTGCGGGCCGCGGTTTCTGCGTGGAGCGAGCTCGGGTAAGTGCTTGTGTGGCGCCGAGATGCGGACTGCTTGAGTTCCGTGCACGGATTGGACCGAGCGGGTCACCGCGGCAAAGGTGCGCTTTCGGCGCCGACTACTGACACGAGATCAGTCATATGCGATCAACGCTTTACACCCCAGACCTGTGGACCCTCCTCGAAATAACGAACCCCAGCGGGGAGCGGCATTTCCGCGTGCTGGCTTCTTGGTACGGCGGCTACCTAGGCAGCGACTCTTGGCGGATGTCCAGCGGCATCACCAAGATTGAGCTGGCGGAAGGCGAATACCGCATCCACAACGAGAGCGGCAGCGTCTACAGTTGTAGAAGTGGAGCAGAGGGCATGTCTGGCTTCGCTTCGAGCGTGCTCAGGCGTTACCAAGACGATGTGGCCGCGCTGGGCGTGACGATCAGACAGCTCGAGAAGATCGAGAGTGGCCCTCTCCCCATCCATACTGCACTCATGAAGCAACTTGGCGACTTCGTCGAAGTGGTGCAAGTGGCTTCGAGCGAGCGGCTGCCGCCAGACGAGGAAGATTCGCGGGGCCTGCGGCTGTGACAAAGTGGCGCGCCGCGCGCCCCGCGAGCAGGACGAAGACCTCTGAGGTCCGTGACGGCCTATACAAACGGGGCGCGCTCGGCCGCGCCCTCAGTTGGTGGCCAGTCCTTCGCCGCCAGATCTGCGTGTCCGCGAGCATGCGCTCCAGACGGTCCTAGGCGCTTACGCTGCGCCGGCCCGATCAATGGACTTGAGACTTCGCTCGATGTCTCGAACCGACATCGGCTGCACCATCCAGCGTTGTGCGAGCCATTGCCCCTTTTGATTGGGAGGTTACTACGCAACTGACCACCTCTTTGCAAAGCTCAGCCGTCTCCTATGCAACGGTCGCCGAGCTCAAACGCCCTGGAACAAGCAGTCCAAGGCGTTGACGATTTCATGAGCCTGTTCTTGCAAGTCCGCCACTTCGGAGGCAAACAATCGCCGGGGGACCGCAGCGATGAACTGGGTAACCATCACGTGCGGCACACCCGTGATTTCGAACATCGGATTGAGTGTTCGTGCCGGTTTGGGCGCAGCGTCCACGGGCAGTAACGGCACGACAACACAGGTGCTGAGGTGACTCAGCAGGTTTGCTTGGACGTCGAGCAAGAATCCGTCGCCTTCCGAGTTCGCGTAGACACGGTATCGACTCATCAGAAATTGCGGTACCGAGCCAGGGGCAAGCCGTGCGCTTCGACAAAAGCGTTCGAGCTTTCCAGCGCCTCGCGGTTTTCCGCGAGCCAGACCTCGGCCCGCTTGCGAGCCACGGCACCTGCGACGCCGACTTCCGCCGCCTGAGAAAGATTGACGCCAAGCTCCTTAGCCTCCTCGACCAAGGCCACGGTCAGCGTGACGTTAGTGGACCTGCGTCGCAGAGCCGCGCCGTCCCGTCGAGTGGGCGGGCTGGGGTGCTCGGAAGAAGGAATAGTTCGGCGCGGGCGGGGCATTCTCGGTCTCGGCTCTCATCAGAGATTGGTGGCGTTTGACGAGTATAGGCCCCATGCCTAACGCGCGCAAACAACGCGCGTAACATACGCGCATGGCGAGAACGCTCATGCGGTCATTGCGTAACCTGACTAACGGTTCAGCTTCGAGCTCGTTGCGGCGGACGGCCTGATTTCGGATCCGAATTCGATCGGCCACCCCGTCGAAACCCGCGCGAGGATTGCGTTTGCGCCGGAAAGGGGGTCAGTTGCGAAGTAACCCCCTTTGATTGCGCTCAAGGCCACTCAGCCCGCACTCTGCTGCAAGAAAGCAGCTAACCTGCGGACGCCAAAGTTGGGCCATCGGCCGGCTTTCCTCGGTCTTGGCGTTCATCGGGAAGTCGTACGGCCAGAGGCTGCGGACGCTTTTTCCACTCAATTGCTGAGTGGTGCCAATGTTCGCGTTGTCGAATCTGAGGTGCACAGCGCCTAGTGTGGCCGGGAGCTCGCCACGAACTTGCTGTCGAAGCAAGGACTTTGCGGATGCGGTTGCCACTGTGGGAAAACGGATCTTGATCCGCTCTGCGACCTCGAATGCGATCTCTGGGGTGGGCCGCGCGCGAGGGGCCGCCAAGAGCGAGCCGAGCGAGCATCCCCCACCCCGACCTAAGGGTAAGTACCGAGGCTTCATCCATGTGATTGACATCGCAACTAGTTGATATCGCAACTATGATGCGTTCTGTTCCCAGCGGCATTCGCCACGGTCGTACCTCTCGGAGTCAACCATGCCCCTTTCCCGCCGCCAATTCGCGCGCTCCCTCGCGGTCGCCTCGACCCTGGCACTTGCTTTCGCCAATGTCCACGCGCAGGCGCCGTCCATCAAGGTCGGCATCATCGGCCCGTTTTCCGGTCCGTTTGCTCACTATGGCGCCCTGTTCAAGGCGGGGTCCGAGGCCTATGTCGCCTCGGAAGGCGGCAAGCTCGCGGGTCGCACCGTCGAATTCATCTACCGCGACACCGGCGGCCCAAACCCGGCGCAGACCAAGACGCTGGTCCAGGAACTGATCGTCAAGGACAAGGTGGACTACCTGGGCGGTTTCGTCTTCACGCCCAATGCCTTCGCAGTCGCACCGCTGATCCAGCAGTCGCAGACGCCCACCGTCGTCTTCAACGCGGCGACCTCCGCCATCACCGACAAATCGGAATACTTCATCCGCACGAGCTACACGCTGTGGCAGGTGAGCGTGCCCCTAGCGCAATGGGCGGCCAAGCAGAACATCAAGAAGGTGGTGACCGCGGTCACCGACTATGGCCCCGGCATCGACGCCGAAACGGCGTTTAAGAGCGAGTTCACGAAGCAGGGTGGCACGGTGGTCGAATCGATCCGTATGCCGATCGCCACCTCCGACTTCGGCCCCTTCGCGCAACGCATCAAGGCCAGCGGTGCGCAAGCGGTTTACACCTTCCTGCCGGGCGGTCCGCCCAACCTGGGCTTCGTCAAGGCCTACAACGAGAACGGTCTGGCTAAGAGCGGCATCCAGTTCCTGGGCACGGCGGAGACCGACGAGTTTGACCTGCAGAAGCTCGGTGACAGCGCCATTGGTCTCACCACCGCCTTCCATTACTCCGGCGCCCACGACTCCCCGGCTAATCGCAAGTTCGTCGATGCGCTGAAGAAGCGCGACCCCAACGTCGTCGCCAACTATGCATCAGTCGGCGCCTGGGATGGCATGTACGTCATCCACAAGATGATCGAGGCCACCGGCGGCCAGCGCGATGGCCTGAAGGCCATCCATGCTGCCCGTTCGCTGCAATGGGAGAGCCCGCGTGGCCCGGTCCGCATCGACCAGAAGACTCGCCACATCGTGCAGAACGTCTACCTGCGCAAGGTCGAAAAGGCGGGCGCCGTGCTGATCAACAAGGAAGTGCAGAACTTCGGGCCGCAAGCCGACTACGGGCTGGACAAGTAAGCAACAGGTCGGACCGGGGGCGTGCGGTGATTCTCTTCTCAAATATCCTGGTCGATGGATTGGCCTACGGCATGGTGCTGTTCGTCATCGCCGTCGGCCTGTCCGTCACGCTGGGCCTTATGCGCTTCGTGAACCTGAGCCACGGGGCTTTTGCGATGGTGGGCGGCTACTGTGCGGCGCTGCTGGTGCGCGAAGCCCAGTGGAGCTTCTGGCTGGCTGTGCCAGCCGCGGTCGTCACCACTGGCCTGTTCGGTGCGACCCTCGAGTCCCTGGTGCTGCGGCACCTGTACCAGCGCAAGGAACTGGAGCAGGTGCTCTTCACCATCGGCCTGAGTTTCGTTCTGATTGCCTTCACCAATGCACTTGCCGGCCCCCAGGTGCAGTTGATCCCCTTGCCTGCGGCATTGGCAGGCTCGGTGGACCTCGGTTTCCGCACTCTGCCGGTGCAGCGGCTCCTCGTGATCGGTGTCGGCCTCGCGGTGGCGGGGCTGGCCGCCTGGACCGTCGCCCGTACCCGCTTTGGCGTGTGGCTCCGCGCCGCGGTGGACCACAGCGCTACGGCGTCCACGCTAGGAATCCCGATCCGAACCGTGCAATGCGTGACCTTCGCCGCCGGGGCGGCACTCGCGGGCCTAGGCGGCATCCTTGGCGCAGAACTGATGCCGCTCGAGCCCTACTACGCCCTCAAGTACCTCGTGCTGGTGCTGGTGGTGGTAGCAGTCGGCGGCATGGGCAGCACTGCCGGCTCCCTGGCCGCAGCCGTGCTGCTCGGCGTGATCGAAACGGCAAGCAAATACCTGGCGTCCGACTGGGGCAGCCTGTTCTTCTTCCTCGCCATGGCCGTCCTGCTCGCCTGGCGTCCCCAGGGCCTGCTGAAGCGATGAACACTCTTTCCGTACCGGGGCGCCGGACTCTACGCGCCGCAGATGAGGGCGGTGCGCCGCGCTGCGTGCCGGCCTGGCGAGCGCCGCTCGTTCTGCTGGCGGCCGGCACAGCCGCCTGCCTTCTGCTGCCCGAGCAGCAGGGACTGCTCACTCGCGTCTTCATCACGGCACTGTTCGTGCTGTCTCTGGACCTCATCGTCGGCATCGCCGGCCTCGCCACCCTGGGCCATGCTGCGCTGTTTGGCGTGGGTGCCTACGCCGCCGGTATCTTCGCATTGAGGGGCCTGCCCGACCCAACACTTGGCCTGGCCGTCGGCATCGCCGCCGGTTCCTTGCTGGCACTCGCCACGGGGACATTCCTGCTGCGTTACCAGGGCTTCACGTTCCTGATGCTGACGGTCGCCGTTGCGCAGATCGTCCTGAGCATCGCCCAGAAGGCGCGTGACTGGACCGGAGCTGATGACGGCCTCTCAGGATTCACCATGGGGCCACTGCTGGGTCGCTTCGCCTTCGACATCGAAGGACGCGTGGCCGCCTTCTACACACTGGCCGTGCTGGTGATTGGGCTCTACGTGCTCAGGCGCGTAGTGGACTCGCCCTTCGGCCTCGCCGTGCGCGGCATCCACGAAAACCGCGCCCGCATGGCGGCCCTTGGCACGCCGGTCTTTGTGCGCTTGCTCACCATGTACGCGATCGCCGGCGGCGTGGCGGGCGCGGCCGGCGCGCTGTCCGCGCAGACCACCGCTGTGGTCGGCCTCGACAGCATGTCCTTCGCGCTCTCGGCCGAGGCCTTGGTGATGCTCGTCCTGGGAGGCGCGGGGCGCCTCACCGGCGCTTTGGTGGGGTCCGCTGTATTCACGCTGCTGCACCACACCGCCGCCTCGATCAATCCTTACCACTGGCTGTTCGTCGTCGGCGCCCTGTTGATGCTCGTGGTGCTGGTTCCACCCGCGCAGGCCTGGGCCTGGCTGCGCCGTAGGCTGGGGGCAACTGCATGACCGTCTTGCTGGAACTGCGCAGCCTCGACAAACGATTTGGCGGACTGCACGTCACCCGCGGCGTGAGCCTGGAACTCGCCGCCGGCGACCGCGTGGCCCTGATAGGACCCAATGGGGCGGGGAAATCGACCTTGGTCAACCAGATCGGCGGGGTGCTGCAGCCCGATGCAGGATCCATCCATCTGCGGGGGGTAGATGTCACGCGGATGCCGCAGCCGAAGCGCGCGCGCGCCGGCCTCGCCCGCACCTTTCAGATCACGACGCTCGCGCCGCAACTGCCCGTTCAGCGCCAAGTCGAGCTCGCGCTTCTCGAGCGTGAAGGCCTGACGCACTGTGTTTGGCGCAGCATCGACGCCTATCCGGCGCTGCAGGCAGAAGCGCAGGAACTGCTGGTTCGCCTCGGCCTGCGCGAGCACGCTGCAACGGCCACGGAGGACCTCGCCTATGGCGAGCAGCGTCTGGTGGAGATGGCGCTGGCACTGGCCTTGAAGCCCAAGGTTCTGCTGCTCGACGAGCCGATGGCGGGCGTGCCCAAGGGTGACGGTGCTCGCCTGTTGGCGGCACTGGATGCACTTCCGCGCGACTTGGCCGTGCTGATCATCGAGCACGACATGGACCTCGTGTTCCGTTTGGCCACCCGCATCGTGGTGCTGGCCGAAGGAGCGGTGCTGGCTGCCGGGGACCCCGACACCATCCGCCGCGACCCCAAAGTGCGTACGGCTTACCTGGGCCACTGAACCATGACCCAAACGATGCTGCAACTCGAGGGCGTGGTGGCCGGCTATGGCCCGACCACAGTGCTGGATGGCCTGGCGCTGCAGGTGCGCGCCGGCGACCGGCTTGCCATGGTCGGTAGAAATGGGGTCGGCAAGACAACGGCGCTGCGCGCCATCATGGGCCTGGTGCCGATCCGCGCCGGTCGGATCACGTTTGACGGGCGCGATCTTGCCGGTCTGGCGCCGCACCGGCGCGCCGACCTGGGTATCGGATACGTGCCGCAGACGCGCGACATCTTTCCCTCGCTCACGGTGGAAGAGAACCTCGTGTCCGGCCTGAAGCGTCGGTCCCGCGCCGCGCTCGACGAAGCGTATGCCTTGTTTCCTCGGCTGGCGGAGCGCCGGCGAAACGGCGGCAGCCAGCTCTCGGGCGGCGAGCAGCAGATGCTCTCCGTTGCGCGGGCCCTGCTGGGCCAGCCGAAGCTGCTGCTGCTGGACGAACCGCTCGAAGGACTGGCGCCGTTGATCAGGCAGGAACTGCTGCGCGTCTTCCGTCAGATGAGCGAGCAGACCGGCATTCCCGTCGTCGTCGTGGAGCAGCAGGTGGACGAAGTGTTGGCGTACGCGAAGCGGGCCGTCATCCTGAACCACGGCACCGTGGTACACGAGGACAGCGCCGCCGGCCTGCGCCAGGACCAAGCGGCGTTGGACCGCTGGCTGGGCATGGCGGTGCATTGAGCGGTGTGCGTACAGTGACGTTCATGACCCCCTCCCGTCCCAAGACCCGCGTTTCTGCGGCGCCCGCCAAGTTCCGCACCTCCCGACCCACCCCCCCCGGTAAGCCGTCGGAGGGGAAGGAACTGCCCTCCCCCGACGTCATCGACCTTGATCGCTACGCACCCGCCTTCCTCACGTGGATCGCCAACAAGCTATCGCGTGGCGCTTCCCAACACTACCTGGCGCTGTTTGACGTCGGCATCGAGATCTGGCGCTGCCTGGTGCTGCTGGCCGTCCACGGTTCGGTGACGGCGCAGCAGGTATCGCGTGTGATCGGCATGGACAAGGGCGCGGTCAGCCGCTGCTTCAAGGTCATGCAGGAGCGCGGCCTGATCCGCACCGAGCTGGACCCCGCGGACGGCCGGGCCCGCATCGCCGTGCTGACGCCCGAAGGCCGCGCCCTGCACGACCGCGTGCGCGAAGTTGCGCTGGAGCGCGAGCGCGCGTTCCTGTCAGTGCTGAACCCGGACGAAGTCGACACCCTGCTGTCCCTGCTGCGTCGGTTGCACGAGAACCTGCCCACCGTGGAAATCGCCACCCAAAACTATGTGAAGCGCCGCTTTCCCGAGGCGGCTGCGCGCGGCCGCAAGCGGCGTAACGAAGACGAGGAAGAATGAACGAGATTTCGGTCGAAGTCCGCAGTCGCACCGAGGAAGCGGACGGCATCTGCAGCCTCGAGCTGGTGCATCCTGGCGGCGAGCTGCTGCCCGCCTTCACTGCCGGCGCCCACATCGACGTGCACGTGTCGCCGCAGCTGGTACGCCAGTATTCCCTTTGCAACGACCCGACCGAGCGGCATCACTGGCGCATTGCCGTGCTGCGGGATCCGGCGTCGCGCGGCGGCTCTGCAGGCGTGCACGAGCGGCTGCACGCCGGAACGACCCTACAAGTCAGTGCGCCCCGCAATCATTTCGAGCTGGTCGCGGCGCGGCGAAGTGTCCTGGTGGCCGGTGGAATCGGCATCACGCCCATCCTCGCCATGGCCCAGGTGCTGCATGCCACGCAGCAGGAATTTGCCATGCACTATTGTGCGCGCAGCGAGCGGCGCATGGCCTTCCGTCGGGAGATCCAGGCCTCCGGCTATGCGGCGAACGTTCGCTTTCATGCGGCCGATGGGCCGACTGAGCAACAGTTCGACCCCGGCCAGGCGCTTGCCGGAGGCGACGCCGCCACCCACCTCTACGTCTGCGGCCCCTCGGGATTCATGGACCACGTGCTGGTGACCGCGCGGGCGCTCGGCTGGCCCGAGGAGAACCTGCACCGTGAGCAGTTTGCCGCTGCCCCGGTCGCGACCGGCGAAGACTTGGCCTTCGAGGTGCAACTCGCCCGCAGCGGCCGCACGTGCACCGTCCCCGCCGGCCGCAGCGCCCTGCAGGTGCTGCTGGAACAGGGCGTCGACATCCCGTTCTCCTGCGAGTCGGGCGTCTGCGGCACTTGCATCACGCGCGTGCTCGACGGTGAACCTGCGCACCGCGACAGTTTTTTCACCGACGCCGAGCGCGCCGCGAATGACCAGTTCACGCCCTGCTGCTCGCGTTCCCGGACCGCCCGACTCGTGCTCGACCTCTAAACGCGCCGCCACCACCACCCTGAGACAAAACCATGCAGATCGCCAACATCGCCCAGCCCACCTCGTCGAAGGTTCCGCCCGCGCGCTTCCCGCGCGACCAGTGGTACGTGGCGGGCTTCTCGTCCGAACTGACGGACCAGCCCCTCGCCCGAACCTTCCTCGGCGAGAAGGTGGTGTTGTTCCGCACCGGCGAGGGCCAGGCGGCCGCGCTGGAAGACCGTTGCTGCCACCGCTCGCTTCCGCTGTCCTGCGGCACCGTGGAAGGCGAGGGCCTGCGCTGCGGCTACCACGGCATGCTGTACAACCCGGCCGGCCAGTGCATCGAGATTCCCGGCCAGGAGCGAGTTCCCTCCAAGGCGAAGGTGCGGTCCTACCACCTCGTCGAACAGAACAAGATGCTCTGGATCTGGATGCCCGCACGCGAAGGTTCGACCCCTGGGTCGGCTCCACCGGTCTACCCGTTCCATGAGCATCCCAACTACAAATGGGGCAGCGGCATGTACCACTACCAGGCGCCCTGGCAATTGATCCACGACAACCTGATGGACCTGAGTCACCTCGGATACGTGCATCTGAAGACGATCGGTGGCAATGCGAAGCTGCACATGAATGCCAAGATGAACGTCACGCAGGACGGAGACCACGTCAAGGTCGTGCGGCAGATGCCCGGCTCGACGCCGCCGCCCACGTACAAGGCAGCCTGGCCCTTCGGCGACAAGTGCGAGCGCTGGCAGGAGATCGAGTTCCACCTGTCGCATCTGCGCATCTGGACGGGGGCGTGCGAACCCGGTACCGATGCCATCGACGATCCGCAGCGCGGCGGCTTTCACATGCGCGGCCTCCACGGCATCACGCCGGAGACTGCCGAAACCTGCCACTACTTCTGGAGCATGGCGAGCACGCGCCACCCCGACATGCCCGAGAACATCGACGAGGTGATCCGGCAGACCGCATTCACGTTCGACGAAGACCGTGTGGTCATCGAGAAGCAGTACCAGAACATGCGCGAGTTCGGCGAGCGGGCCGACTGGCTGGACATCCACGTGGACGTGGGCGCCAACCGCGCGCGGCGGGTCGTGCAGCGGCTGACGGAGCTCTCCGAGGCCTCGAAGGCCTGAGCGCCTCCCCAAGCCACTCCGTTCGAGTGGTGGCCAGGCCTATCGTCGAACGGTATCCATGTCCACCACCGCCTGCAGCAAGACCTGACGCAGCCAGAGCAGGCCAGGGTCCTTCGATCGGTATTTGTGCCATTGCGTCACCTGCTTCATTTCCGGGAAGGCGATCGGTGGCGTGTGGACCGTCACTGGAAGGTGCCGCGCGGCCTGGAATGCCAGCCGCGTGTGGACCGTGGCAATGCGGTCGGTGCCGACAACCAATGCCGGCGCAGCAGCGAAGCTGAAGGTGGTGATCTCATCCCGCCGCGTCAGTCCATAGCGTTGCACCACCCATGATTCGAATGAATTCGGCTGAATGCTGGTCGGCTGCATCGCCACGTGTCCGGCGACTGCGTACTGTTCGAAGGTAAGCGGTCCCTGAGCGAGCCGTCCGCCGCTCCAGACGACACAGCTGAAACTCTCGCTGAACAGGGTTTCGGTGGGGTGGTTCGGTGAGCAGTAGTCGGCCGGCATGATGAGCATGTCGACCTCGCCCCGCTCCAATTGACGCGTGGGATCAATCGTTTGCGGCTGCAGTAGGAACCGTACGCCGGGCGCCTGCGCGTGCGCCCGCGCCACGACGTGCGGCATGAGCGTGTTGAGCGTGTAGTCCGAAACGAACAGCCGGAACTCGCGGTCCGAGGTGGAGGGGATGAACTCGGGCTGCATGGCAATGGACGTGTCCACGCGCAGCAACACGTCGTGCACGGCATCGCGCAGCACCTCAGCGCGAGGCGTCAATTCCATCCGCCTTCCGACCTGCACCAGCAATTCGTCATCGAAGTAGTCCCGCAGGCGGGCGAGCGCATTGCTCATTGCCGACTGGCTCATGTGCAGGCGCTCTGCGGCGCGGCTGATGCTCATCTCCTCGAGCATCGCATCGAGTGCCACAAGCAGGTTGAGGTCCAGTTTGTTGAATCGCATGGGGACGGCCGTGGATGGTACGCCGGGCTCCCTAGAGGGTTTACCCGAAATGTATTTGCCAGACTGATTCCTCGAATGGAAACAAACAATTTTTCGAAAACCGGGTCACTTCGTACTCTCGCGCCACTTTGTCGATGGGTGCGAGAACGCAGTGGAGTCCGCTGGCTTGATGGATGCTCGGAATGACGCAGATGTGGGCGGGAGTGCGCGGTGAAGCGTCGCGTCGTCTGCGTCGTCGGTGGCGGCCTTGCGGGCCTGGCATGCGCACTGGCCGCAGCCCAGGCCGGCGCGGCTGTGCGGCTGCTTGAGGCACGCCCCGACCCAGTCGCGCCGGAGGTGCACGTGGATGTCGTCCCCAGCATGCTGCGCGATCTGGCCCGGCTCGGAGTCGCCGACGCCTGCGTGCGTGCCGGATTTGCCTATCGGCGCATCAGCGCGATTGGTCAACGCGGCCTGCCACTGTACTCGCTGGATGCACCCCGGCTTGCCGGGGCCCGCTATCCGGCGGCCCTCGGGATCGCCCACTCCGACTTGCAAGAGATTCTGGCCGCAGCCGCGCGGGACGCCGGTGTCCACATCCGCTACGGGGCGCAGGTTTTGCGGGTTGTGGACATTAGCGACGAGGCCCTCGTGGATGTTGAGGGGGAGCCGGCGCTGTCGGCCGACTTCGTTGTCGTCGCCTGCGGTGGCCGCGACCCATTGCGCGAGCGGGTGTTTCAGGCGGCCCCCTCGGGAGCCGCGAGCGCAGCCTGGCTCTACCTTTTCACGCGCCGCTCCCCAGGCTTTGACGAAGCCCTGAGTGCCGTTACCGCCGCGGGGGACAAGGCCTACGCCGTTCCTGTTAGCGGGTCGCGCGTCGGGGTGCGGCTGGCATCGCGTGGCGCGCAGGCACCTGCGGATGCGGCGGGCGCTCGCGCATTGCTTGCCCGCTTTCCGGGAGTCATGGGCGACTTGGCGCACCACGTAGCGCCCGAGACGGAAGTCGTGCGCCGCCCTCTTGCTCTCGGCCTGATGGTCTCGCCATGGGCGCGCGGACGGATTGTCGGCGTAGGGGAATGCGTCCGCGCATTGCCGCCTCACTTCGGCCAGGCAGCAGCCCAAGCCATCGAGGACGCGGTTGTGCTTGGCGAACTGCTTGCCGGATTGCGCGAACCGCGCGAACTGGCGCCAGCCTTTCTAAAGCGGCGTGAGCCGCGCGTCCGCCAGATCGCAGCGATCGCCCTGCAGGCGGCGCGATGGGACGAGATGCCCGGCACCGAGACCGACCTGCTTGCCCTGTCCCGCGCGCTCGACCAGATCGTGCATTCACCAGCTTGAGCGCAATCCATCACAACGACGAGGAGATCATGTTCCACGCCCCCTTCCAGTTCTGTCCCAAATGTCGCTCGAGCGCGCTTGCTGTCGCGGCGTTGCTAGCCTGCGGCAGCGGTCACGCGCTCGAATTCGATACTGCCAATCCCGACCTGAAGGTCCGTTGGGACAACACGTTCAAGTACAGCGCCGCGGCCCGAGTCCGCGACCGTTCCCCAGCGCTTTCGCAGACGGCTTTCGGCCCGACGGGCGTCATCGGACCGAACAACGTCAACCAGGACGACGGCAACAACAACTTCAGCAAGGGCCTGGTCTCGAACCGGGTTGACCTTTTCAGCGAGCTGGACGTCACGTGGCGAAACAACTGGGGCGCCCGCGTCAGCGGCGCGGCCTGGTATGACACCGTCTACAACCGGCCCAACGACAACACCACATTCACGGCCAACCACGTCCCGGGCAACGAGTTCCCGTCGGAAACCCGCAAGCTGATGGGCCGCGACGTGGAAGTGCTGGATGCGTTCGTCTTCGGCAACTTCGACGTCGCCAGCAGACCAGCCACCGCACGGCTGGGCCGCCACACGCTGCTGTGGGGGGAAAGCCTGTTCTTCGGCTCCAACGGCATCGCGGGCGGACAGGCGCCGGTGGACCTGGTCAAGCTGCTGTCGGTGCCGAACTCCACCTTCAAGGAGATCGCGCGTCCCACCGGCAAGCTCTCCGGGCAGGTGCAGGTGAGCGACGCGGTGTCCGTCGGCGCCTACTACGGCTACGAGTGGGAACCGACACGGCTGATTCCGGTGGGAGCCTACCTGTCCACCAGTGATGTCATGGGCCCAGGTGCCGAGCGACTCAATGCCGGCCCGATCGGTGTCTTTGCGCGCCAACCGGATCTGGAGCCCAAGAACGGAGGCCAGGGCGGGATGCAGCTGCGCTACCGCGCTGATGCGATCGACACGGATTTCGGCTTCTACGCGATCCGTTTCCATCCCTATGGCCCGGCCAACATCTACAACACGCTGACGGGTTTCCCCCCGGCGTTGGCGGCGTCCAGCTATCGATGGGTGTACCACGAGGGTGCCCGTTCCTACGGCGCCAGCTTTGCCAAGTCGATTGGCGAATGGGGATTCGCAGGCGAGGTTTCCATCCGCGACAACATGCCGCTCTCGAGCAGCGGTGCCACCGTGCTGAGCAGCATTGGCGTCGGCACCAACCTCGACAACCGTGACAACCCGGGCTACGCGGTTGGCCGTACCGGCCATGCGCAAGTGTCCTGGCTGGCTAGCCTCGGCCCCAACCCGATCTGGCGCGAAGCAAGCTTCCTGGGTGAAGTCGCCTGGAACACCCGCATGAAGGTTACCCGCGGGGAAGCGCAGCTGAACCCGAACGCCGACCGTTCTGCCGCTTCCGTCCGCATGGTGCTGTCGCCCACCTACCGCCAGGTCTTCCCTGGCCTTGACCTCACGCCCAGCGTCGGCGCCAGCTACACCGCGGGCAAATCGTCGGCGGTCGGCCCCGGCTTCGGCGTCGACAAGGGCGGGGACTTCACGATCGGCCTGACCGGCGTCTACCTGAACCGGTGGGTCGCGAGCATCAACTACGTGCAGTTCTACGGGCCGGAAGGTTCCGCCCTGGACAACAACAACAACGTGCAATTCATGCAGGCACTGAAGGACCGCAACTTCGTCAGCGTCTCGCTGCGCACCACCTTCTGATCATCTTCGGAGACCCATCATGAATCTGCGCACCTTCGCGCACCTCACTCTTGCGGCCGCCGCTGGCGTCGCCCTCACGGCGCAGGCTGCCGTCAGCAGCGACGAGGCCGCGCGCCTGAAGACCACGCTGACGCCTCTGGGCGCGGAAAAGGCCGGCAATGCCGCCGGGACGATCCCAGCGTGGACCGGCGGCTACACCACGCCCATTCCCGGTGACAAGCCGGGCGGAAAGCGGGGTGACCCGTTCAAGGCCGAGAAACCGCTCTACAGCGTGACGCCGGAAAACATCGCCCAGCACGCCGACAAGCTGAGCGAAGGCGTGAAGGCGATGCTGCGCAAGTATCCCAACAGCTACCGCCTCGACGTATACCCCACGCACCGCACCGCAGTGGCGCCGCAGTGGGTCTACGACAACACCCTGCGCAATGCGACCCGGGGCAAGCTGGAAGGTGACATTCCCAGCGGCGTGTATGGCGGCATTCCGTTCCCGATACCGAAGTCCGGCGTCGAGGCGATGTGGAACCACAAGCTGGCCTGGCGCGGCGCCTCCTGGGAAGCCGACTTCAACCAGTACCAGATCACGGCCGACGGCAAGGTGGTGCTCACCACCAGCGGCCAGATCAAGCAGTCGATGCCCTACTACCTTGAGGACGGCGCCGACAAGTTCTCCGGCTACTACTGGCAGGTGAACCTGGTCAACGACGGGCCGCCCATCCGCGCCGGGGAAATGATCGCCGGCCGTGAACACTTCGACCCGTCCAAGGTAGCGGCCTACGTCTACCTCACCGGCCAGCGGCGTGTGCGCAAGCTGCCAAATGCCTGCTGCGACACGCCCACGCCGGCGAGCGCGGGCCTGATGTCTTTCGATGAGATCAGCGTCTTCACCGGCAAGACAGACCTGTTCGACTGGAAGCTGGTCGGCAAGAAGGAGGTGCTCGTCCCATACAACAACAACCGCCTGCTGCAGGCGAAGGACGCCGACCTGATCAAGGGCCAGCACCTGAATCCCGACCACCTGCGCTGGGAACTGCACCGCGTTTGGGTGGTGGAGGCCAGCCTCAAGCCCGGCCAGCGTCACCAGGCTCCCAAGGGCGTCTACTACCTGGACGAGGATACGTGGCAGGCGGTCCTGGGCGACCGCTGGGACGCCAACGGCCAGTTGTGGAAGACCACCTGGAACCTGAACTACGTGATGCCGGATTTCCCCGGTACCGTTCAGCAGACCTTCGGCTTCTACGACCTGCTGACCGGCCAGGCCTACGTCTCCAACGTCCTGAACGACAAGTCCTACCACCATCGGCCCACGAAGAACTGGTCGGACACGATCTTCACGGGCGACGGCCTGGCGGCCCAGGGCGTGCGCTGAGGAAGACGACGTGAGGCGACTCGGTTCCCTTCTGCTGGCCGCGTGCGCCGTGGCCGGGGCGGTGCAAGCCGCGCCCGTACCCGACGCGTTGGAGCGGCCGTCCCTGATGGTGCGCGATCCCGGCCGCACGGTCCTGCTTGGCGTCGCGCAGTGCGGCGCCCGGCTGCTGGCCGTGGGGGAACGCGGGGTCGCCGTCACGTCCGACGATGGCGGCGCCAGCTGGCGCCAGGCGCGCGTCCCGGTGTCCGTGACGCTGACGGCAGTCCGCTGCCCTGCGGCGAAGACGGCATTTGCCGTCGGTCACGGCGGCGTCGTGCTGAATAGCACCGACGGTGGCGACACGTGGTCGCTGCGGTTCGATGGCAAGCGTGCGGCGCAGTTGGCGCTGGATGCGGCCCGCTCGGGCGGCGAAGCGAAGGCCATCCAGGAGGCGCAACGCCTCGTGGCCGAGGGGGCCGACAAACCCTTCCTCGACCTGCACTTCTTCGACGCGCGCCGCGGCTTGGTGGTCGGCGCCTACGGCTTGGCATTTGCCACCGAGGACGGCGGCCAGACCTGGCAGCCCCTCATGCAGCGGCTGCCCAATCCCAAGGGGAATCACCTCTACGCACTGCGCGGCCAGGGCAACACCCTGCTGCTGGCCGGCGAGCAGGGCCTGGTTCTGTTATCCACCGACGGCGGCCGCGAATACCGCCGGCTGGAACTGCCGTATCAGGGAAGCTTCTTCACCGCCGAGCTTCTGCGTGAGCAGGAGATGCTGGTGGCGGGCCTGCGGGGCAACGTCTGGCGCAGCGCCGATGGCGGAAAGTCTTGGGCGCAGCTCGCGTCACCCGCTCCCGTTTCCATCACCGCTTCGACGAACGCCCGTGGCCAGGTGCTGCTTGCCAATCAAGCCGGCGAGGTGCTGGCCGTGGAACAGGGCGGACTCGTGCCCCTGAAGACGCCGCCGATGCAGCCGCTGAACGCCCTGCATTCCGCCGGCTCCGGACCGCTGGTCGTGTTCGGATTGCAAGGCGCCATCCAACTGCCGCCGGCTCCGACGCGGCCCTGACCATGAGCATGCAAGATTTCGACCCGCGCTCGGGCTCCACCGTGGAGCGCGCCCTGTTCAACCACCGCTGGCTGGTGCTGCTGCTGTGCGCCTTGGCGACAGTGGTCCTCGGCTGGCAGGCGACACACCTGCAGCTCAATGCGAGCTTCGAGAAGACGATTCCCGCGGGCCATCCGTACATCCGCAATTTCCTGGCATACCAGTCTGAACTCAGCGGCCTGGGTAATTCCGTTCGCATTGCAGTAGCGCCGAGGGAAGGCACGATCTATGACGCGCGTTACATGGAGACGCTGCGCAAGATCAACGACGAAGTGTTTCTGGTGCCGGGTGTCGAGCGCATGCGCATGAAGTCGCTGTGGACTCCGGCCACGCGCTGGGTTGGCGTGACGGAGGAAGGCCTCGATGGCGGCCCAGTGATCCCAGACCGTTTCGACGGCTCGCCTGCCAGCCTGCACCAGCTAGCCTCCAACATCGCTCGTTCGGGCGAGATCGGTCAGCTGGTGGCAAGGGATGCGAAATCCAGCGTCATTTTCGTGCCGCTGCTGGCCAAGGATCCGCAAGGGCAGATGCTCGACTACGGCGTCCTGTCGGACCGGCTGGAAGGCATCCGCACCAAGTACGAAGCGCAGGGCGTCGCCATCCACGTGACCGGTTTCGCCAAGATCATGGGCGACCTGATCTCCGGTGTTCGCGCGGTGTTGGCCTTCTTCGCCATCGCCGTGGCGATCGCCGCGGTCATGGTCTTCTGGTACACGCGCTGCATTCGCTCCACCCTGCTGGTAGTGGCAGCGTCGCTGGTCGCGGTGGTGTGGCAACTCGGGCTGCTGCCGACTCTGGGCTACGCACTCGACCCCTACTCGATCCTGGTGCCCTTTCTGGTGTTCGCCATCGGCATGAGCCACGGGGCCCAGAAGATGAACGGCATCATGCAGGACATCGGGCGCGGTCTCGACAAGCTGGTCGCCGCCCGCTTCACTTTCCGCCGGCTCTTTCTGGCGGGCCTGACCGCCTTGCTGGCTGACGCGGTGGGGTTCGCCGTGCTATTGGTGATCGACATCCAGGTCATCCGCGAGCTGGCGATCGCCGCATCGATCGGCGTTGCCGCGCTAATCTTCACCAACCTGATCCTGCTGCCCGTGCTGTTGTCGTACACCGGCGTCAGCGCCCGCGCTGCCCAGCGTAGCCTGCGCGCGGAAGCAGCAGAAGCAGGCGGAGCGGGCAAGCATCCGTTGTGGGCCGCGCTCGACCGTTTCACGCGAAAGCCCTGGGCCACCTGGTCCGTGGTCGGTGCGCTGGTGCTGGGCGCTGTCGGCGTGGCGGCCAGCAGCCAGCTCAAGATCGGCGACCTGGACCCGGGTGCGCCCGAGTTGCGCGCCGACAGCCGCTACAACCGCGACGTCGCCTTCATGAACGCCAGCTACGGTGCGTCCAGCGACGTGCTGGCGGTGATGGTGACGACGCCGGAAGGCCAGTGCTCGCGCTACGACACGCTCAAGCGGGTGGATGCGCTCGAGTGGGAACTGCGCCAGGTGGAGGGAGTCGAGTCGACCAACACGCTGGGCCTGCTGAACCGTCGGGTCCTCACTGGCCTGAACGAAGGCAATCCGAAGTGGTACGAGCTTCTCCCCAACCAGGAGATGCTGAACCTAATCACTGCCGGTGCTCCGCGCGGCCTTTACAACGAAAGCTGCGGCCTGCTGACCACTTACGTGTACCTGAAGGACCACAAAGCCGACACGCTGGCGCGCGTGGTGGCGCACGTGGAGCGTTTCGCCCGCAGTAACGACACGCCTGAGGTCAAGTTCATGCTGGCGGCCGGTTCCGCCGGCATCGAGGCCGCAACCAACATCGTGGTGAAGGACGCCTGGCGGCAGATGCTGCTGCTGGTGTACGCCGCGGTGGTGGCCCTTTGCTTTATCACCTTCCGGTCCTGGCGCGCCGTCGTGGTTGCGGTCGTTCCGCTGGTGCTCACCTCCGTGCTCGCCGAGGCGCTCATGGTGGCGTTGGGGATTGGCGTCAAGGTGGCGACGCTGCCTGTGATCGCCCTGGGCGTCGGCATCGGCGTCGATTACGCGCTGTACATCCTGTCGGTGACCCTTGCGCAGATGCGCGAGGGCAAGAGCCTGTCCGAGGCCTACTACCGGGCTCTGCTCTTCACCGGCAAGGTGGTGATGCTGACCGGCGTCACGCTGGCGATCGGCGTCATCACCTGGGTCGCCAGCCCGATCAAGTTCCAGGCCGACATGGGCATCCTGCTGGCATTCATGTTCCTGTGGAACATGCTGGGCGCCCTGGTGCTGTTGCCGGCGCTGGGCCACTTCCTGCTTCGGCCCAGTGCAAACGGTGAGTACGGTTCCAACTCGCCGTTGCGCGCCGTCAGGGAACTGGTCGCGAAATGAACGAAGGCGCTTCCATGCAAAACAAGGCTTCCTCCGCCGAAGGGCTGCTGGCCCTGGCCGGCCGAGTGCTGATCGCGACGCTGTTCCTGAACTCGGCGCTGGGGAAGATCATGGGCTTCCAGGGCGTCGTGGGCTTCGTGGCTAGCAAGGGCCTGCCCCTGCCTGCAGTGCTCCTGGCCGGGTCGGTGCTGCTTGAAGTGACCGCTTCGCTCGCGTTGCTGGCCGGCTTCCGCACGCGCTGGGCGGCGCTGGCCCTAGCAGGCTACTCACTGCTTGCCGGCTTCCTGTTTCACGACTTTTGGGCCGCACCGCCGGCGCAAGCCATGATGCAGCAGTTGTCGTTCTTCAAGAACCTTGGCATCGCCGGCGGCCTGTTGCTGGTCGCGGCACTCGGGCCGGGACGGTTCGGTGTGGGTCAACAGGCGCCGCAGTGATGAAGCGCAGGCTCGCTCTTTCTCTCGTATTCGCGGCGGCCCTGGTGGGCGCCGCGCGTGGCGAGCCGGGTGTCACGCCGCACAAAGTCGTGATCGGCATGTCCGCACCGCTTTCCGGCCCGCTCGCGGTCTACGGCAACGAGCTCGAGAAGGGCTTGAGGCTGGGGTTGGCGCAGGCCAATGGCGCGGCCGGTGTCGGCGGCCGCCAGCTCGAACTGCTGGTGAAGGATGACGGCGGCAACCCCGAGCGAGCAGTGGCCAATACGCGCGCGCTTCTGGACGGTGGTGTGCTTGCACTGACCGGATTTCACGGGCCGGCTTCCATCGAGGCGGTGTTGCCGCTGATAGAACAGGCCAGGGTCCCGCTGGTCGGGGCGGCCAGCAGCGCCGAATTGTTGCGCGAGCCTTTGCGCCGGCACGTGTTCAACCTGCGCGCCGCTGCGCGCGAAGAAGCTGCGGCCATGGTGTTGCAGCTTGATACGGTGGGGATGACCGAGATTGCCGCCATCACGCAAGACGACGCTCTCGGACGTGCGGCCGCGGAAGGCGTGCAGGTGGAACTGAGCCGGCTGGCGATTCGGCCTCTGGCGTTCGCGCGACTCTCGGCAGCGGCAGGTGCGGCGCAGGCGGTGCAAGTCGCATGCAAGACCCCGCCGCAAGCGCTGATCCTGGGTCTCGATGCAGGCAACGCGCTCGCGGTGATCCGTGCTGCGCGCAAAGCGGGCTGCACGCCGCAGTTCTATGTGATGAGCGAGGCCGGCACCCAGCTCGTCGCCGGCGGCGCCTCCCCCGGCGAACTGGCGGGTGTCATCGTCTCCCAGGTGCTGCCGCATCCGCGCACTGCTTCCGTCCCGGTCGCCGCGGACTACCTCCGCCTGGCCGCAGGCGCGCCCAGCTATGCCGGACTCGAAGGATTCGTATATGCCCGCGTGATCACCGAGGCCCTGCGCCGCTGTGGTCGCGAGCCCACCCGCGCATGCCTGGTAGACGCTCTGGAATCGCGTCCCGTCGATACCGGAGGCTACCGCGTGCAGTTCACCCCCCAGGACAGGCGCGGCTCGCGTTTCGTCGAGATGACGATCGTCACGCCCGACGGCCGGTTCCGTCGCTGAAAACTAATTCACCGGAGTTCCCCTTGTTCCGCTATTTCCCAACCAACTACGTCTGGAATCTCTCCGTCGACCTTGCCATCGAGATGGGAGCCCGCATCGGCGAGATCGAGGAGATGTGCGCCCCGCTGCAGGACGCTGCCAAGCAACCCGATGCCGCGGGCACGCAGGCTTTTCGCGAGACCTGGAGGAGGACCGCCGACAAGCTCTGTGGGCTGGCCGAAGAGGACGAGGCGCGCGGACGCCCGCTTTCCGCGGGCGAGAAGTACGGCCGCGCGGCGGCCTATCTGATCACGGCGGAGCGCTTGCAGGCGCACGGTGCACCGGGCCGCATGGAACTGTATCGCCGCATGCTGGATGTGTTCGGGCGCAGCCTGGGGCTGTCGCGCGACAACTGCGTGCGCGTCGAGATCCCGTACGAGGGCAAGCACATTGCCGGCCTGTTCAGCCGTGCGGACGGTGTGCAGGGCCGCGCGCCGGTCCTGGTGCAGGTCAATGGCCTCGACTCCACCAAGGAAATGAAGTACCGCGTCGGCATGCCGGCCTGGCTGGCGAAGCGTGGCGTGTCTTCACTCGTGATCGACCAGCCGGGCACGGGCGAAGCCTTGCGCCTTCATGGCCTGCCTGCCCGTTACGACGCCGAGCATTGGGCCAGCCGCGTGGTCGACTGGCTGGAACTGCGCGACGACGTAGATTCCAGGCGCATCGGCCTCGAGGGCGTGTCGCTGGGTGGTTACTACTGCCCGCGGGCCTTGGCCTTCGAGCCGCGTTTCGCCTGTGGCGTGGCCTGGGGTGCAAACCACGACTGGCGGGACGTGCAACAAAAGCGCAAGGCCAAGGAAGGCGACCTGCCCGTCCCCCACTACTGGGAGCACGTACGCTGGGTCTTCGGCGCCAAGGACGACGAAGAATTCTTCCGCATCGCCGAGAACATGCACCTCGATGGCGTTCTCGACCGCATCAAGGTGCCGTTCCTCGTCACCCACGGCGAGAAGGATTCTCAGATTCCGCTGAAGTGGGCGCACCGCACCTACGAACAGCTGGTGAACAGCCCGAAGCGCGAGCTGAAGATCTTCACCGACCGTGAAGGCGGCGCCCAGCACGCCAGCTTCGACAACAGCATCAACGCCGGCCACTACATCGCCGACTGGGTCGCGGAGACCCTGGGCGGCCGCACCGCCTGAATTCCAAAGAGGACCTCACATGAACATCATTGGACCTGACGCGCTCGTTTTCGGCGTCGACGACATCGCTGCCTGCGCACAGTACCTTACCGAATATGGACTTCAACCCGTCGGCGGGGGCCGCTTCGAGGCGCTGGATGGAACCGCCATCGTCATCGCCGCGAAGGACGACGCGACCCTGCCGGCCGGTTTGGGAACGGCCAGCATGCTGCGCAAGACGATCTATGGCTGCGCGGACCAGGCGACGGTTGACGCCATCGCGCAGGAGCTGCGCAAGGACCGCGACGTCAAGCAACTGGCCGACGGCGCCATTGAAAGCGTGGACGACCTCGGCTTCGCGCTGGGCTTCCAGGTTACGGTGCGCCGCAAGCTTCTGGACCTGCCTGGGGAACTGTCGAATGCGCCGGGCAGCGCCGCGCGCCGCCCGGTGAACTCGGTGGCGGTGGACGACGGGATGGCCGCCAAGCCGCGTACGCTGTCTCACGTGGTCTACTTCGTGCCCGACGCGGCGAAGGCCGAGGCTTTCTACGCGAAGCGCCTGGGTTTCATCACCACCGACCGCTTCACTGGCGCCGGCCCCTTCATGCGGCCTGCCGGCACCGAGGACCACCACACGCTGTTCATGATCCAGACGCCGCCGCAGATGAAGGGCTGCGAGCACTTCACATTCCATCTGGGCGGCCCGACGGAAGTGCTGCTGGCGGGCACGCGCTTCGTGGCCAAGGGCTACGAGTCGTTCTGGGGCCCGGGTCGGCACCGCTACGGCTCTAACTGGTTCTGGTACTTCAACAGCCCGCTGGGTTGCCACGTCGAGTACGACGCGGACATGGACCAGCACAACGACCAGTGGACGGCGCGGGAAGCGGCCATGGGCGCGGATGCGTCGCAGCTGTTCCTGTTCCAGCACAGGGAAAAGTGGGCACCCGGTGGCCCGCCGCCCGGTGCGCAACGCGCCCCCGGCGACCATTGACACAGAGCGGGTATGCAGGAAGTCATCCGGCTCTGTCACTCTGGCGAGATTGCCGAAGGCAGTGCCCGTGGTTTCGATCCTAAAGGCAGCGGCCGCGACACGATGTTCGTCGTGCGGCGCGATGGTCTGCATGCCTGGCGCAATGCCTGCCCGCACTGGACCGGCACATCGATGGCCTGGCGCAAGGACGCTTACCTGAACGCAGACGGCAGCCGCATCGTCTGCGCCGCGCACGGCGCGCAGTTCGACATCTGGAGCGGCGCCTGCATTCTGGGGCCCTGCATCGGCGAGTCGCTGGTGCGCGTAACCCTCATTGAATCCGAAGAAGGCACGCTGAGCGTGGACATTTCCCAGCTGGAGACAAGTACATGAACATCCTCATCATCGGCGGCGGCTTCTCCGGCATGGCGGCCGCGATCCAGCTGCGCAAGCTCGGTGCGGCCGTCGACCTCGTGGAGATCGACGAAGGCTGGCGCTCCTACGGCGCGGGCATCAGCCTGGGCGGCGCGACGTTGCGCGCCTTCCTTGAGCTCGGTGTCCTGGACGCCTTCCTGGAGCTTGGCGCTGCTGGCGACGGTGTCGAGGTCCAGCTGCCGCACGGCCAGGTCATCGCCACCTTGCCAACGCCGCGCATTGCCGGCCACGACGTGCCGGGCGGCGGCGGCATCATGCGGCCTGTCTTGGCCCGCATCCTGGCGGACGCCACGCGCGCTGCCGGCACCCAGGTGCAGTTGGGGGCGAGCTTCACGGCGATCACCCAGGACGCCGAGGGCGTGGAGGTGACCTTCACCGACGGCCAACGCAGGCGCTATGACCTCGTGGTCGGCGCCGACGGCCTGTACTCCAAGGTGCGTCAGACCCTGTTCCCGCAGTCGTCTCAGCCCAGGTACAGCGGCCAGGCCGTTTGGCGCGCAGTGCTGCCGCGCCCGCCTGAGGTGAAGGGCGCCACGATGTGGGCGGGGGGCAAGGTGAAGCCCGGCATCAACCCGGTGTCGAAAGACGAGATGTACCTCTTCGTCACCGAACACCGGCCGACCAACCCTTACGTGGACTCCGCGACATTCGCAGACCACCTGCGCGGCCTGCTGGATGATTTTTCGGCGCCCCTGTTGCGCTGGATCCGTGACCGGATCGGCCCAGATTCGCAGATCGTCTATCGGCCGCTCGAGTCGGTGCTGCTGCCACAGCCCTGGCACGTGGGTCGCGTGGTGCTGATCGGGGACGCGGTGCACGCCACCACGCCGCATCTTGCCTCCGGTGCCTGCATCGGCATCGAGGACGGACTGGTGCTGGCGGAGGAAGTCGGCTGGCAAGGCAGTGTGCCCGCCGCCATCGCCGCTTTCGAGCAGCGCCGCTGGGAGCGCTGCCGCATGGTGGTAGAGAACTCGATGCGACTCGGCGTGATCGAGATGGAGGGCGGCAGCAAGGAGGAGCACGCGCAGATCATGCGCGACAGCCTCATGGCACTGGCGCAGCCGATCTGAACAGGACTGAGCGCGGCATGCCGCGCTTTGCAACGCTACCCCGGCCGATGGCTGTGCAACTTGCAAGCCAACGGCCAGTGCGCGTGATGTGCCTGGTCGAAATTGAGCCGCTTCGCTGGCATCGGCAATGACAGCGGCATCAGAGTGAGGATCCGGCGCACTCGCTCACGGCGTTCTCGATCGCTCCGGAGTCAGGGTGTCGGCGGAAGGTAGGAAGGCCACGCCGAGCTGGCCGCCGAGCAGGTCCTGCACCATGGGACCGTCCCACTTTCAAGGAATGCGGAGCAGGAGAATGCGGCCTTGTTCCTTCGAGGCCTCGCCGGCGAAGTGGAAGATCGAGCCAGGACCGATGTTGCCGTATTCGAAGACGGTGGTCTGCTTGCGCGCGCGTTCGATCCGGCCAATACCAGGGTTGACCCTTGGTATCGCCCGCATGAATGCATGCCATGGAGATTTCCCATTTGGCCCGCCTGCGTCTGCCGCGTACGCTTCGCGCAGCTTTCAATTGAGCGCTTGCGCGCCTTCGCTATGCCCACTCCCTCCCGCAGCGGCATCGCTGCATTGCTAGTCGCCCACTGCGCCGGCATGCTGGATCTTGTGGCACTGCCGGTATGGGTCGGGGCGGCGCTTGTCGGCACGTACAAGCTCGATCCCCAACAGGCCGGCTTGCTGGCCAGCCTGTTCCTGGGCGGCCAGGTGGTCAGTAGCATGCTGCTGGCTCCGCGCTTCACGCGCGTGCCAGCCCGCCAGGCCGCCGTGGGAGGCTTTGCCATTGCCGGGCTCTCCTTTCTCGGTGTCGCGCTCACGGCGTCCTATCCACTCATGGCGCTGTTGCACTGCATCGGCGGCATGGGCGCCGGTTGCGCACTCAGCGTCACCCACGGCTGCATCGGGCGCAGCGCCAACCCGCACCGGCTGTTCGCATTGGCGGGATTCGCGCTCGCCCTGTTCGGCATCTTCATCCTTGGGGGCGGATCCAAACTGGTGGCGGGGCAGGGCGGCGCGGCCCTCTTCTTCCTATTCGCCGCCGTGATGACCTTGGCCTGCATCGTGGCCACTGCGTCCTTTCCGAAGCTCGGGGGAGGGAGCGAGCGTCTCGACGGGCCGAATGCGCCCTTGCCGCGCGCGGCCTGGTTCTGCATGGTGGGCATTGGTCTCTTGGCCTTGGCGCAGGCGACGATGTTCAGCTTCGTCGAGCGGGTCGGTGTGGACCGCGGCTTCGGAGCTGCGGTCACGGCCGTGCTGGTTGCAGCAGGGTTCGTCAATCTCATGCCGGGGCCGCTCGCAGGATGGCTGCAGCACAAGCTCAGGCCTGAAGCAGTCATCGTCGCCGGGCCGCTGGTGCACGCGGCCGCCGTGTTTGCTATCACCCACACGGATTCCTTCGCGCTGTATGCGCCGCTGGTTTCCGTGCTCATCGCCACCACGGTGTTCACCCACACCTTCCTTTTCGGCCTGGTCGCCCGCCTCGACGCCAGCGGCCGCGCGGTGGCTGCCACCCCGGCCATGCTGATGCTGGGCGCCGCCATCGGGCCCGTGCTCGGCGGAACCGCAGTCAAGCTGGTGGGCTACCCCGGCCTTGGCGTGGTCGCCGCCGCCATCGGCCTGTGCTCTTCGGCTATGTTCGCCTGCGCGCGCGCGCGCAGGGAAGACGCCTCAATTTCCTCTCAACCTGCCTGATTCCGAGAGCGCCATGATGAGTGACAAGCATGGGGATCCTGGGCGGCATTGGGGCCGATCCTGAGAACCTCACACACATGAAGCGCATCGGGCCGCGAACGGTGCGGCTGCCGTGAGCGGGACAAGCAGTATCTGGGAGGCGTGGCCGTTCGTAGCTAGAACACCGATCAGGTAGCGAGGTGACCTGCATCCTTATCGCGCCTTGTTCCCCATGCTGGCCGCTGCGCTCGCACGCTCGGCTTCGAGCAGCCGGTCGAGCACGCGGCGCGAATGAACTCCGCCGGTGTCGATACTGAGCTTGAGCAGTTGGCGCTCAGGCCGTTGCAACAGGATTTGCTGTTGGCGCTCGAGCATCTCAAGGTCCTCGGCAAAGATCTTCCGCAGGCCCTCGCGAATGCTCGCAGTGAGCGCTTTGTCTTCCGGCCGGAAGCTGCGGGCTATGCCCCAGAAATACCAGATCGAGGTCTCGGTCTCCGGCGTGATGAAGTCCACCGATGCTTGAAGCCTTGACCTTCGAGTCGGCTTCATGGCCGCCTTGCCCCGCCAGTGCAACGCCGACTTCGATCATGACGTGGCGCCTGCCCGCCAGCAGGTGGACCAAGGCGCCCGGCATTCATTGTTATCGGCAACAAACCCGCGATTTTCTGGTGCAGTCTTAGCCGATCACGGCGGGCGCCTGCGGTCGCCGGCAAGGGTATAGAGTGCCGGCATCCGCTCCGCTTCCGCGATGATCTGGTCGCGTACCCACTGCACGCCCGGGTCGTCGGCGCGGTAGCGGTGCCACTGCAACACTTCTGTCAGGCGCGGCGTCTCTATCGGCGGCGGTAGCAGGCGCACCGGCATGAACTGCTGGAACTGCATTGCCAGGCGGGTTTGCACTGTGGCGACACGCCGGGTCCCCACCAGGAAGCGCGGGATCAGAGCGAAGCCGTGGGTGATGACCTCGATGCGCCGGGTCTGACCGTGCTCGTTGGCGTACCACTGCTCGAACCAGGGGTTGCTGCCGCGTTCCTGCTGGTAGACGACATGGCCGAAGAACTGGTATTGCTCCAGGGACAGGCCATGGGCCAGATCGGGATGCTGCGCGCAAGCCACCACTTGGTAGGTATCCTCGAAGAGCACGGCCTGCGGATGGTCGGCCAACGTCAGGTGGGCAGGCACGATGAGGAAATCGGCACGTCCCTGGTCCAGGTCCTGCGCCATGGTCGCGCTGGTGGGGCGGATGTCGAAGCTGAGTCCCGGCGCAACAAGCGCGATGCGCCGGAGCACCTCCGTCAGCATCACGTGTGACAGGTAGTCCGAGGCGATGATCGTGAAGTGCCGTTGCGCGGTCGCCGCCTCGAACTCGGGCCGGACGCCCAGGGTGGAATCGACCTTCAGGATGATGTCCCGCACGGGCTGCACCAGGCTTTCGGCACGCGGCGTCGGCCGCAGCGTCCGGCCCACCGGCACCAGGAGTTGGTCGTCGAAGTACTCGCGCAGGCGGGCCAAGACGTTGCTCATGGCCGACTGCGTCATGTGCATGCGCTCCGCCGCCCGCGTCACGCTGCGCTCGGCGAGCAGCGCGTCCAGGGCGATGAGAAGGTTGAGGTCGATTCTTTGGTAGCGCATGCCCAATCGTAGCTTCGGAGGTATTGGCTAGGCAGATGACAGCCATTGCCAGATTTTGTTGGCGCCGGGCGCGCCCCCTCCCTATGCTTCCAGGCGATGAACAAGCGCAATCCCCTGCGAGGCTGGCAGGTTGACCGGGCAGCGATCCGCCATGTCGGGCACGAACTGCAGCGCCCCGAGTGCGTCCTCGCAGAGCGGGACGGCACCGTGTGGGCCGCGGACGCGCGCGGCGGCGCCATGAGGATCGCTCCGGACGGAAACCAGCGCCTCGTCGTGCCTCCGCAGTCGGAGTTCTTATCGAGCGCCGACTTTGACGCTCGCTACGTGCAGAGTCAGGGCTCCCTGCCGAACGGAATGACCTTCCTGGCCAACGGCGACCTCCTGATCGCGAACTGGGGGACCGACGCGGTGGAGGTGATGACGCGCGAAGGCCGCCTGCGGCGCCTGTTCGATCGAATCGACGGCCAGCCGCTGGGCAAGGCAAATTTCCCCCTGCGGGACAGTCGTGGCCGCCTGTACCTGACCGTCACCACGCGGATGCGGCCGTGGATGGACTCGATCAACGCGCGCGCCGCCGACGGCTACATCGCGCTGTTTGACGAGCAAGGCAACGCGCGCATCGTGGCCGACCGTTTCGAGGGCACCAACGAGATCCGGATGGACGCCAACGAGGAATGGTTGTACGTCGTGGAAAGCAATGGCCGCCGCATTTCCAGGCTGCGCGTGCAAGCGGACGGATCCCTGGGCCGGCGGGAGGTCTACGGGCCGAGCCAACTCGATGGTTTTCCCGACGGCTTCGCCTTCGACGCCTTCGGCAACCTCTGGGTCACGTTGATCATGGCCGACAAGCTGGTGGCGATCACCCCGGACGGCGAGGTGCTGACACTTCTGGATGACGGCGACCCCGAAGCCACGAAGTGCCTGAATGCGCACTTCGAGGCCCGTACGCTCACGCCGGAGATCGCGGCCGCCGCCGGCGGGACGCTGGCGCCCTGGCTGGCCAGTCTGACTTTCGGCGGTCCCGACCTGCACACCGTCTACCTGGGCAGCCTGCGGGGAACGACTTTGCCCAGTTTCCGCTCCCCGGTGGCAGGCTTGCCCCTGATCCACTGGAACGAGAGGCATGCCGCATGAAACTCGCGACGCTGAAGAACGGAAGCAGGGATGGCCGCCTGGTCGTGGTCTCGCGTGACCTGAAGCGAGCGGTCGAAGCACCGACCGGCCTTCCCACCCTGCTGCATGCCGTAGAGAACTGGGCTGCGGCGGCGCCGCGCCTGCAGGCGGTCTACCAGGCGCTGAACGAGGGCGGCGGGGTTGGAGCGTTCGACTTTGACACCCGGCGGGCCGCCGCGCCCCTGCCGCGCGCGCCCCAGTGGTGCGACGGCTCGGCCTTCCTCAACCACGGCGAGTTGATGCAGAAGGCGTTCAACTTGGAGCCCCTGCCGGATATCGAGACCATTCCGCTGATGTACCAGGGCGGTTCCGACGACATGCTGGGCCCGCACGACGACATCCGGCTGCCGGACGAAGCCCATGGCATCGATTTCGAAGGGGAGTTCGGCGTGATCGTCGGCGACGTGCCCCTCGGCTGCACGGCGCCGTTCGCGACGAGCCGCATCTTGCTGCTGGTGCAGATCAACGATGTTAGCCTGCGCGCCTTCGGCCCGCGCGAGATGCGGACCGGTTTCGGATTCTTTCAGGCCAAGCCTTCGTCCAGCTTCGCCCCGGTAGCCGTGACCCCAGACGAGATCGGTGCGGCCTGGCGCGATGCGCGGGTCTGTCTCGATCTGGGCATCGAATACAACGGCCGGTGGTTTGGCGACCCGAACGGGAGTGAAATGAACTTCGGCTTCGACCGGCTGATCTCGCATGCGGCCGCCACCCGGCGCCTATCCGCCGGCACCATCATCGGCTCGGGCACGGTATCGAACGCCGGCGACAAGAAGGGCTCGGCCTGCATCGCCGAGCGCCGCGCCATTGAATCCATTGCCGCGGGCGCAGCGAGGACGCCTTTCATGAAGTTTGGCGACCGTGTGCGCATGGAGGCCCGCTGCGATGGGCAACCCGTGTTCGGCGCCATCGACCAACGCATCGTGCAGGCCGAGCGGCCCCAGTAAGGAGAGCCCACCATGCCCCGTTTCGTCGACCTGTCGATCTACCTCGAGAACGACGTCCTGTCCGATCCGCCCATGCTGGCGCCCAAGATCGAGTATTCCAAGCACCAGGACACGATGGCCGAGTTCATGATGCTGTACCCCGGCACCAATCCGGAGGACTTCCCGGATCAGGAGGCCGCGGCCGCGGAATGGGTGCGTCTGACCACGCACAGTGGCACACACGTGGACGCGCCCTACCACTTCCACTCCACGATGGACGCGAAGCTGGGCGAGAAGAAGCCCTCCATCACTATCGACCAGGTGCCGCTGGACTGGTGCTTCCGTCCTGGTGTGAAGCTGGACTTCCGTCACTTCCGCGACGGCTACTGCGTCACGGCCCGGGACGTGGATGCGGAACTGAAGCGCATCGGCCACGAACTGAAGCCGCTCGACATCGTGGTGGTCAACACGCGCGCCGGCACCCGCTACGGGCACAACGACTACGTGAGCACCGGTTGCGGCATGGGCTACGAGGCCACGATGCACCTGCTGGAACGCGGCGTGCGCCTGACCGGAACCGACGCCTGGAGCTGGGATCCCCCCATGCTGCACACAGCAAAGAAGTTCGCTGAGACCGGTGACAAGAGCCTGCTGTGGGAGGGCCACAAGGTCGGCAAGGACATCGGCTACTGCCACATCGAGAAGATGCACAACCTGGAAGTGCTGCCAGGCGACGGCTTCACCATCTGCTGCTTCCCGCACAAGATCCGCGGCGCTTCGGCTGGCTGGACTCGCGCGGTCGCGATCTTCGAGGACTGAATGAAAGTCCTCGTGACCGGCGCCGGCGGTTTCATTGGCACCAAGGTCGTCGAGGTATTGCGAGCCCGCGGTCGCATCGGTGAGAGCTCCATCACGGCGCTGGCACTGGCGGACCAGAGCCTGGCCTGGGTACCGGCGGGCGCGCTGGCGCTGGAGGGCGACCTCGGTTCGGCGAGCGCGCTGGCGAGGGTGGCAGAGTTTGCCCCCGATGTGACGATCCACCTAGCCGCGGTGCCGGGTGGTGCCGCCGAGAAGGACTACGCGCTGGGCCGGCGCGTGAACCTGGATACGAGCCTGGCGTTGTTCGAGGCGCTCGCGGTGCGCCGGGAGCGGCCGCCGATCGTGGTCTATGCGAGTTCGGTCGCGGTGTACGGCGCGACCCTCCCCGAGGTTGTGCGGCCCGACACGCCTTTGGGTCCACCGCTCACCTATGGCGCGCACAAGCTCGCCTGCGAGATCCTGCTGGCGGACTTCAGCCGGCGCGGCCTGCTGGACGGCCGTTCCGTGCGGCTGCCCGGCGTCGTCGCCCGTCCGCGCGAGCCCAACGGCTTCGCCTCGGCTTTCATGAGCGACATCCTGCACGCACTCGCTGCCGGCGAGCGCTATACCTGCCCCGTCTCGCCACAAGCCACCACCTGGTTGATGTCGGCCTGGCGATGCGCGGAAAACCTGGTCCACGCCGCGAGCATGGAGGTGGGGGCCGACCCGGCGCGAGCTTGGACTCTCCCCGTGCTGCGCCTGTCCATGGGCCAGATCGTGGATACCCTCGCTGGCCTGTATGGCGCGGATCGTCGCGCCCTGGCCGACTATGCCCCGCAACCGGCGCTGGAAGCGGTGTTTGCCAACTATCCGCTTCTGGACAACTCCGCCGCGCGCGCGCTGGGCCTGGCCGACGACGGCTCGCCGGAAGCGCTGGTGCTACGCGCCCTAGCCACACGATACCCCCCGCCCCTGAGACGACGTTCCCAGTAGGAAACTCGATGCCCTCCCGCCGCACCTTCCTGGCCGCCGCCTCAGCGCTGGCCGCTGCTCGCGCCAGTTGGGCGCAGGGCAACGTCTATCCGGACCATCCGATCAAGCTGGTGGTGCCGAACCTGCCCGGCGGGCCATCCGACATCGTCGGACGCATGCTGGCCGATGGCATGCGGGCGAGCCTCGGCCAGCCCATCGTCATCGACAACCGCCCAGGCGCCGCGGGCCTGATCGGGACGGCCGCGGTGACATCGGCGCCTGCGGACGGCTACACCGTGCTCGTCACCTCGCGCAGTAATCACGTCATCGCGCCGCTGGTACAGAAGAGCACGAAGGTAGAACCGGGGCGCGACCTCGCCCCTGTTGGCCTGGCGTTGCGTGCAGTCGGCATGTTGGCTGCGCCAGCGAAGGCACCGTACAAGACGCTGAAGCAACTGGTTGCCTATGCGAAGGCCAACCCCAGCAAAGTGTTCTATGGCAGCGCGGGCATCGGTGCCGCCAACCATATCTCGATGGAACAGTTCCGCCAGCTCGCCGGCATCGAGATGACGCACGTGCCTTTTCGGGGCAGCGGTGGGCTGATCACCGGACTCATGGGCGGCGAAGTGGGACTCGCGCTGCTCGACTTTTCCTCGGCGCAACCGGGACTTCAGAGCGGCGCCATCGTGCCGCTTGTGCAGACGGCGTCCAAGCGCTTGGCATCACTGCCAAACGTACCGACCCTGATCGAGTCAGACTTCCGCAAATTCGACCCTTCCTTCTGGATTGGTCTGGCGGTGCCAAAGGGCACGCCGGGGTCGGTGATCGCGGCACTGAACCGTGCACTGAACGCGGCGCTGGCGGACACACAGCTGCGGGCGCGGGCGCAGGTGAATGGATGGGAACTCGTTGGCGGAGCGCCCAAGGCACTGGCCGACACCGTGGCCCAGGACTTGGCGGAGTATCCTGAGATCGTCCGCCGGCTCGACATCAAGGCCAGCTGAGCTAGAAATCTCGGCGGCCTTCGCCGCTACGCAGGTTGGGGCTGTGTACAAGGAACCACGCCAACCGCTGCGCGAACTCGCCTTGAATGCATCGGCGGATTCATCCGCTAGTAGACGGGTGATCCGACGAGCCTGAGCCACGCGGGCACTCAAGGTGTGGCAGGTGACGGTGTGGGGTGGCAAGTGGGCGGCTTTCGGGCCAGAAGCAGTCGTCGACGCGAAATGCTCTTTTGCATGAATCAGGGACGTCGACGATTTAGGCAGGGGACTTTGAGGCGAGGAAACAGAAGGCCGGCACAACGCGCGTTGCAAGGATGTGCCGCGGTCTTGTGTTGCCTTCCCGCAAGGGGGCGCAGGGCGCCGTTATGACTGCAGCGGTGCAACTGAGTGCAGCAGCAGTGTCAGCTCGTTAACGCCGACAGCACCTCGTCCAGCATCTTCTTGGCGTCGCCGAACAGCATGCGGTTGTTGTCCTTGTAGAACAGC
>NZ_WSEL01000001.1 GCF_009758015.1 Ramlibacter pinisoli | reverse complement strand
AAAGTAGGACATCGTCAGGCTCTTACAGCGGCAAAGGCCCAGCAAAACATGCTGGGCCTTTTGCTTTCACATATAAGTGTGAGTGCTATAGGTGTGAGAGGTGTGCGGCCTTGCTGAGTCAAGGTCGTGGCGCTAAACCTCCTCTGGATCGCTGTCCGGCGTGCAGCTGGACAAGCCAGCCGCTCCTTCTGGAGCTGTGCCGCCAGGCGCAGCAGGAAGACAGGCTTCTGGTTCGAAGCTAACGCGGCAACGCGAAGGCAGAGAAAAAAGAAAGTGAAGATTGACGGACGACTCGAAAGTCTGTCATAATCGAAGGCTCCGCTGATCGCAGCGGCAGCGAGCAAAACGAAGCGCAGATGCAGTAGCAGACGGCGCGGCGGGTTGCGAAAGATGGTTCGTTAACAATATACAGCCGATAAGCGTGGGCGTTTGATGGCGATTGCCAAGTTCTTCGGAACTGGGTCCGCAAGGACTCAAACAAACGCTCATGAGAATAGAAGTGAAGTTCACTTCAATTCCGTTTTAATGAGTGGCCTCGAAA